>JBDQLO010000217.1:0-2513 GCA_040262735.1 Fluviibacter sp. | reverse complement strand
GCGCTTGCAGAATCCGATCCCGAATCGGTGTCCAGGCCGGTTCCGGATAGAGCAGCAGGCACTTGTGCGGGTGTGCGGTCAGAATCAGACCGCCCGCGTCGGTCGTCGTATCGCGCCCCGCCAACGCGGCCGACAACGCATTCCGGTGACGCGCCGGGATGGCGAGACGACCTTTGGCGTCGAGCGTGAGAGCGATGGCACCTTGGAAAGACATGACCGTTTGAGCCGTTATTTTCTCGAAATGGATGAGAACGGGAACGGCAGGAAACCATTGGTTTCCCACTTTTCCCCACTTTTTTCCACTTTAGAGAACAAAAAAGCGGTGGTCAACCCTTTTTTTCACATTTTTTCTAATGACAACAAGGGGTTAGCGTGTTTTTTGAGGATGGCTCTCTGAAAAATTTCCGTTTAAAATCAATGCTTGAAAAAGGGCACTTAAAGTGAGGCTTTAAGAAAATCCACAAAGTTATCCACAAAAATATTTCCAAGGCATACGTCACGCTGCAAAAAAAAGCGCCACCCGGTATTCCGGATGGCGCGGCGGCGCATGTGCGGCAAAAGTCAGGCAAATTCAGTCGGGAAGTCACCCGATAAGCCGGGTTCTGTGCACCATCCTTGCAGACAGTGTGACAGCCATTCCTCTAGGCGCGCCGTTGCCGACACGCTCAAGCAACCTACCCGGAAGCGACGCGAGCCACGCCTTGCTTCCCTATTTGGTCTTGCTCCGGATGGGGTTTGCCGTGCCGCCCGGCGTTGGCCCCGGACGCGGTGAGCTCTTACCTCACCCTTTCACCCTTACCTGGCGTCTGACGCCATCGGCGGTTTGCTTTCTGTTGCCAGCGATGATGCGACGGGACGAACCTGAATCAGACACCCACCACCACTGCTCACTGCTGCCAGTGAGACTTTCCGTCACCTCACGGTGCCCGGCCGTTAGCCGGCATCCTGCTCTGCGGAGCCCGGACTTTCCTCCCCGTACTTTGCGGTACGCAGCGGCTGCCTGGGCGACTTCCCGACACTATTATACGGTGCCAGCAAAGGACCAAGGGAGCGTATTACCCGCTTCGAGCGGTACCAGCGTATCGCCATTCACATACGGATATGACGCAGGCACGACCGTCTCTTTACGTCGCAACATGACCTTGCGTTCATTCACCGGCAAACCGTAAAAGGTCGGTCCGTGCAGGCTGGCAAACCCTTCGAGCTTCTCCAGCGCACTGGCTTGATCAAAGGCCATGGCATACATTTCCAGCGCCACGTCGGCGGTATAACAACCCGCACAGCCGCAAGCCGCTTCTTTGGTCAGCCGGGCATGTGGCGCCGAATCGGTGCCGAGGAAAAACTGCGGTGAACCCGAGGTCGCCGCTTCAATGAGCGCTGCGCGATGGGTCTCGCGCTTGAGCACAGGCAAGCAGTAGTAGTGCGGCCGGACACCGCCCTGAAATATCGCATTGCGGTTATACAGCAGATGATGTGCCGTGATCGTGGCGCCAACGCGGTTGCCAGCGCTGCGCACGAACGCCGCCGCATCGGCCGTGGTGATGTGCTCGAAGACCACGCGTAAATCAGGGAACCTCTCGATCATGGGCTTTAATACCCGTTCGATGAATACGGCCTCACGATCAAAGAGATCAATATCGCTATCGGTGACTTCGCCGTGCACGAGCAACGGCATGCCCTGCGCCGCCATCTCGGCCAATACCGGATACGTTTTTTTGATGGCGGTCACGCCCGCATCCGAATTGGTTGTTGCGCCCGCCGGATAGAGTTTCACGGCCTTTACAAAGCCGGCGGCCTTGGCCTTCGCAATCTCCTCAGGACTGGTCGTATCGGTGAGATACAAGGTCATCAATGGTTCGAACGTCGAACCTGCCGGGCGCGCCGCCAGAATGCGATCGCGGTACGCTGCCGCCGCCTCGACTGTGGTCACGGGCGGCCGCAGATTCGGCATAATAATTGCGCGTGCAAACTGCGCCGATACGTGCGGCACCGTTACCCTCAGGGCATCATCGTCGCGCAGATGGATATGCCAATCGTCGGGTTGAGTCATTATCAATTCGTTCATGGTGTCTATTTTACGCGTCAGGCTTTTAAATCCAGCGCCCGCTGATACAACGCATCCTTGGGCGCCCCCGTCAGCTGCTGCGCGATCTGTGCCACCTGCTTGGTCGGCAAACCGGCTTCTACCAGCGTGCGCACAACCTTCTCAGCATCATCGTCGAGCCCCGTCACTGCCAATCGCTGTTCTGCCGGTGGATAAATCACCAGTACAAATTCGCCCCGGGCATGATTCGGATCGGCATTCAGCCAGGCCATAGCCTCAGCGAGGGGCATGCGCACCGATTGCTCGAAGAGCTTGGTCAGCTCACGCGCAATCAGGATGTCACGTTCACCCCCGAAAACGTTGGCCAGCGCCGTCAGTGCAGCATCGATTCGGTGCGGTGCTTCGTAAAAGACCAGCGCCAGATCGTCGCCGGCCCGTGCCTTCCAATCTTCCAGCTCCCGCAAACGCT
>JBDQLO010000216.1:0-2516 GCA_040262735.1 Fluviibacter sp. | reverse complement strand
GCAAAATGCCATGCGTCTGGGTGCCCAGGGCATCAAGATCATGAGCTCAGGCCGTCTGAACGGTGCCGAAATTGCCCGTACCGAATGGTATCGCGAAGGCCGTGTGCCCCTGCACACCCTGCGTGCCAATATCGACTACGGCACCTCCGAAGCCATGACCACCTACGGTCTGATCGGCATCAAGGTGTGGGTCTATAAGGGCGAACACCTGGCACCGGGCGAACAGCCTGCTGTGGTGGAAGAGCCGAAGCGTGCGCCGCGTCGCCCACGCGGTGATGATGAAGGCAAGTCGGACAAAAAGCCGGCGGCCAAGCGTGTTAGAAAGGCAGGTGCGTAATGCTGCAACCCGCACGTCGTAAATACCGTAAGGAACAGAAAGGCCGTAACACTGGCCTGGCTACCCGCGGTGCGACCGTCGCTTTTGGCGAATTCGGCCTGAAGTCGACCGATCGCGGTCGTCTGACGGCTCGTCAGATCGAAGCCGCCCGTCGCGCCATGACCCGTCATATCAAGCGGGGTGGCCGTATCTGGATCCGTGTGTTCCCGGACAAACCGATCTCCAAGAAGCCAGCCGAAGTCCGTATGGGTAACGGTAAGGGTAACCCGGAGTACTACGTTGCCGAGATTCAACCGGGTAAGGTTCTGTACGAAATGGATGGCGTTAATGAAGCGCTGGCTCGTGAAGCGTTCAAGCTGGCCGCTGCCAAGCTGCCGCTACGCACGATCTTCGTGACGCGTCACCTGGGGTAAGACATGAAAGCAATCGAACTCAAAACCAAATCGAATGACGAGCTCAAGCAGGAACTGCTTGATCTGCTGAAGGCCCAGTTCTCACTGCGTATGCAGAAGGGCACCCAGCAGCTGAGCAACACCAGCCAGCTCGGCAAGGTTCGCCGCGACATCGCACGCGTGCGCACCATTCTCCGTGAAAGGGTCTGATCATGACGGATAAGACTGGTATGAACCGGACCCTCGTGGGCCGAGTGGTGAGCGACAAGATGCAAGAGACGGCCACCGTGCTCGTCGAGCGTCGCGTCAAGCACCCGATGTACGGCAAGATCATCACGCGCTCGAAGAAATATCACGCGCACAACGCCAACAACGATGCCAAGACGGGTGATCTCGTCCAGATCGTTGAATGTCGTCCGATGTCCCGCACCAAGACCTGGCAGATCGCCAAGCTCCTGGAGCGTGCCGAAGTCGTTTAAGTGGTCGCCAAGGGTCAAAACCCCGGTTTTAACCCTTGCAACGGCGATATTCTTCTGATAGAATCTCGCCTCTTTCGCTGATTCTGTGCGATGCACCCTGTGCTTTGCCCGGCTCGGCAAGTGTTGAAACCCAAGACTGACCGTGCGCCATTGCTGGTAGCGGTACAAGTTGGAGTTAATGATGATTCAGATGCAGTCGATGCTGGACGTCGCCGATAACACTGGCGCACGTTCCGTAATGTGTATCAAAGTGCTGGGCGGCTCCAAGCGCCGTTATGCCGGCATTGGCGACATCATCAAGGTGTCGATCAAGGATGCAGCGCCGCGTGGCCGCGTGAAGAAGGGTGACGTCTACAACGCCGTCGTCGTTCGCACCGCCAAGGGTGTTCGTCGTGCCGATGGTTCGCTGGTGAAGTTTGACGGCAACGCTGCCGTCCTGCTCAACAACAAGCTGGAACCGATCGGTACCCGTATCTTCGGCCCGGTCACCCGGGAACTGCGCTCGGAGCGCTTCATGAAGATCGTTTCGCTTGCTCCTGAAGTTCTATAAGGAAGCCGCCAAATGGATAAGATTCGTAAAGGCGACGAAGTGATCGTCACCACCGGTAAGGACAAGGGCCGCCGTGGCACCGTTGTTCGCCGTGTCGACGCTGATCGCGTCGTCGTAGAAGGCATTAATCGTGTCAAGAAGGCTACCAAGCCGAACCCCATGCTGGGTACGGCCGGTGGTCTCGTCGACAAAGATATGCCGATTCAGGTTTCCAACCTGGCCCTGTGGAATGCCAAAGCCGGCAAGGGTGACCGCGTCGGCTTCAAGGTGCTCGATGATGGCCGCAAGGTTCGCGTGTTCAAGTCGAACGGCGAACAGGTTGAGGCATAAGGGGATCCATATGTCACGTTTACAAGATTTCTACAAAAAGACCGTCGCACCGGCGCTGATGAAAGAATTCAGCTACCCGTCTGCGATGGAAGTGCCGCGTATCACCAAAATCACCCTGAACATGGGTGTGGGTGAAGCGGTTGCCGACAAGAAGGTGCTTGAGCACGCCGTGTCCGACCTGACCAAAATCGCTGGCCAGAAGCCGGTCGTTACCCTGTCGCGTAAGTCGATCGCCGGCTTCAAGATCCGTGATAACTACCCGATTGGCTGCATGGTCACGCTGCGCGGTCCGCGCATGTTCGAGTTTCTCGATCGCCTGGTCACCGTTGCGCTGCCGCGCGTTCGTGACTTCCGTGGTATCCAGGCTAAAGGCTTTGATGGCCGAGGCAACTACAACATGGGTGTCAAAGAGCAGATTATTTTCCCGG
>JBDQLO010000215.1:0-2521 GCA_040262735.1 Fluviibacter sp. | reverse complement strand
TGCGCACACTAGGCCCGCTGGCGAGGCCGCGATCCCAGAACTGGCCGATCCCCGGCTCGCACTGCGCCGCAAGCGCCGGTGTGGGCACATCTTCCAGGGCGATCAGGACATCGATGTCCGAACAAGGATACAGCTCGCTGCGTCCATAGCCGCCCACGGCAACCAGTGCCGACCGGGCAGGCATGTCGGCCGCTGACCACAGCGACGAGAGCGTTTGATCTACCAGGGCGCTGCGTGCGTTCAAGTATGTCCGGCAGTTGGGATGTGCCAGATAACTCGCTGCGAGGGTCTGCTGGGTCTGGGCAAGCGTCTGTCGGAGTGCTGCCAGTTCGGGTGGGGTGCCGTTCATCGGCGTATCAGAAGCTCGGGCGGGCGGGGCAGTGTTCCGATACGGTCAGTACGTCGACCCCGCTGCGTGTGACGACGATGGTATGTTCCCATTGTGCCGAAAGTGAATGATCTTTGGTCACGATCGTCCAGCCATCCGCCAGTTCACGGATATCGGCCTTGCCGGCGTTGATCATGGGTTCAATCGTGAAGATCATGCCTTCTTCAAGTTTGAGACCCGTGCCCGGTTTGCCGTAATGCAACACCTGGGGGTCTTCATGGAAGTGCTGGCCAATGCCGTGGCCGCAGAATTCGCGAACCACCGAGTAACCGTGTTTCTGGGCATGTGTCTGGATCGCGTGTCCGATATCGCCCAGCGTGGCACCCGGTCGGACCACATCGATGCCTTTCCAGAGGCATTCGAAGGTCACGTCACAGAGGCGCTGCGCCAGGGTCGATACCTCGCCAACAGTAAACATCCGGCTCGTGTCGCCATACCAGCCATCTTTGATGACGGTGATGTCCAGGTTGACGATATCGCCTCGTTTGAGCTGCTTGTCACCGGGGATGCCATGGCAGACCTGATGATTGACCGAGGAACAGATCGATTTGGGGTAGGGGGCATAGCCGGGGGGCTGGTAGTTAAGGGGTGCCGGGATCGTTCCTTGTACGTTGACCATGTAGTCGTGGCAAAGGCGATCCAGTTCGCCGGTAGTGACGCCGGGTTTAACGAAAGGTGTAATATAATCAATGACTTCGGATGCAAATCGGCAAGCCACACGCATTTTTTCGATCTGTTCGGGGGTTTTCAGGGTGATGCTCATTGTTTTCGCATTTTTTAGAGGGTTTTTTGTTCCGGAGGGCTAGCCGACAGGATAACCGAGACCGGCCGTCACGACCAGTCGACACCGCGGCGGATCGGGTGATTTGGCTTGCTGCACTGCGGGTTTGGTTGTTATAATCGCCAAGTTTTCTTAAATGAAAACCGGCGGTTGGTGAAAACCGGCTGTCGAAATTCGTGTTCCGGGGCAGGATTGTTCCGGAGCAAATCCTCACACGGCACCGAATTCAGGGTGTTTTTCTCCGGAAAAATCGCAGTCGGCGTCGTGGCGGTCTAACCCTGCAAGGAGTCGTTATGTCGACAATGCGTCAAATGCTGGAAGCCGGCGTCCACTTCGGACACCAGACCCGCTTCTGGAACCCCCGTATGGCCCCCTACATTTTCGGGGCGCGCAACAAGATTCACATCGTCAACCTGGAAAAGACGGTCGGTAAGTACAACGAAGCGATTGCCTTCGTGAAGAAGCTGGCCGCCAACAAGGGGACGGTTCTGTTTGTGAGCACCAAGCGCCAGGCCCGCGAAATCGTTGCCGAAGAGGCAACCCGCGCCGGTATGCCGTATGTTGACCAGCGCTGGCTGGGTGGCATGCTGACTAACTATAAAACGCTCAAGCAGTCGATCAAGCGTTTGAAAGACATGGAGCTGTCGGTTGAAGATGGTTCGTGCGAGCGCCTGACCAAGAAGGAAGCACTGAACTTCAAGCGTGAACTCGAGAAGTTGCAGAAGTCCATCGGCGGGATCAAGAACATGAACACGCTGCCGGACGCCATCTTCCTGATCGACGTCGGCTATCACAAGATTGCCGTGACCGAGGCCAAAAAGCTGGGTATCCCGGTGATCGGCGTGGTCGATACCAACCACAGCCCGGAAGGCGTGGACTACATCATTCCGGGTAACGATGACTCGTCGCGTGCGATCCGTCTGTACGCCCGTGGCATCGCTGATGCCGTGCTGGAAGGTCGTAGCCAGTCGGTCCAGGAAATCGTTGACGCCGCTGGCGGCGAGGACGAATTCGTCGAAGTCGAAGAAGAGACCTCGGCCGAGTAATCGCACAGGCCGGACCCCGCCCCGGTGGGGATGCCACTCCGGCACGGTCGGCCGCCCTCGGGCGGCCGATTTGCAATAAACAACCTGTTTGCCCGGATGATGACCGGCAAACAGCGTCAAATGATCTGAGTTAGGAGAAAAGCATGGCAGAAATCACCGCAGGAATGGTCAAGGAACTTCGTGAGAAGACTGATGCACCCATGATGGAGTGCAAAAAGGCATTGAGCGAAGCCCAGGGCGACATGGCCAAGGCCGAAGAGATTCTGCGCGTCAAGCTGGGGGGCAAGGCCTCGAAGGCCGCTGCCC
>JBDQLO010000214.1:0-2529 GCA_040262735.1 Fluviibacter sp. | reverse complement strand
TTTAAGGGCAAAACTCCGTTCCAGCAGCTGCGTGTTCAGGCGGGAGTTATTCGGCCGTTTGGCTGGTAGCGGGTATTCGGTGGCCGGAATCGGCTTGAGGCCATCGGCCGTTAGCGCCAGGGTCACCCCTTGTGTACGGGCATAGTCGGTTACGAACTTGGCATAACCATACCAGCTGGTCTCACCCGCCGCTGCCAGATGATAGGTGCCGCCGGGTGCCCGCCCCGAAAGCACATCGCGCAGGGCGTGCGCGGTTACGTCCGCAATGAGTTCAGCCGATGTGGGTGCACCAATTTGGTCGTCGATCACATTGAGCGTGGTGCGCTCCTGTGCCAAGCGCAAGATGGTTTGAGCGAAGTTGTTACCCCGTGCCCCATACACCCAGCTCGTACGAAAAATCAGATGTCGACATAGCGCATCACGCACTTTATGTTCGCCATCTAGCTTGGTCTTGCCGTAAACACTGAGTGGATTCGTGAGGTCATCCTCGACGTAGGCCTCGGCCTTGCTGCCATCGAAAATGTAATCGGTCGAGTAATGCACCAGCAGCGAGCCCATTTCGCGGGCATACAATGCCAGCTGAGCCACCGCATCAACATTAATCCGCTTGGCCAGATCTGGTTCGGTCTCGGCTTTGTCGACTGCCGTGTAAGCAGCCGCGTTAACGATTACTTCCGGCTCGTGATGTTCCAGCGCACCCTGCACCTGTGCCGGATCCGCCAGATCACATTCGCTGCGGTTCAGCGATGTCAGAATGCCCAGCGGCGCCAGCGCGCGTTGTAGCTCCCAGCCAACCTGACCATCTTTGCCGAGCAGCAGAATTTTTTTATAGAAGCCCATAGTTAGTGGTGTTGCCCGTCGTATTGTTTTTCGACCCAATTGCGGTACTCACCGCTGGTGACGTGGCGAACCCAGTCCTGGTGATCCAGGTACCACTGCACCGTCTTGCGGATACCGGTCTCGAAGGTTTCCTGTGGCTTCCAGCCCAGTTCTTTTTCCAGCTTGCGCGCATCAATGGCGTAGCGACGATCGTGGCCTGGGCGATCCTGCACGAAAGTAATCTGCGTTGCGTAGCTCTGACCATCGGCACGTGGTTTGAGTTCGTCGAGAATGGCGCACAGGGTGTTGACCACATCGAGGTTGGCCTTTTCGTTCCAACCACCGACGTTGTAGGTTTCACCCAGTTGGCCGGCCTCGAGCACACGGCGAATCGCACTGCAGTGATCTTTAACGTAGAGCCAATCACGGATCTGCTGACCGTCACCATAAATGGGGAGCGGTTTACCTTTCAGCGCATTGAGGATGCAGAGCGGGATGAGTTTCTCCGGAAAGTGGTACGGCCCGTAGTTGTTCGAGCAATTGGTCGTTAAGACGGGCAGCCCGTAGGTGTGGTGCCAGGCACGCACCAGGTGGTCGCTGGCGGCTTTACTGGCGCTGTAAGGACTATTGGGCTCGTATTGATTCGCTTCCGAGAAGGGTGGATCGTCTTTACTCAGCGAACCGTATACCTCGTCGGTCGAGACGTGCAGAAAGCGGAATGCGGCTTTCTGCTCGGCCGGCAGGTCGTTCCAGTAACCACGCACCGATTCGAGCAGGTTGAATGTGCCGACGATATTGGTCTGGATAAACTCACCCGGGCCATGAATCGACCGATCGACATGGCTCTCGGCGGCGAAGTTGATGACGGCACGCGGTTTGCAGTCTGCCAGCAGATTAGCAACAAGGTTACGGTCACCGATGTTGCCCCGCACGAACTGGTGGCGCGGGTCACCTTCGAGGTCTTTGAGGTTCTCAAGATTACCGGCGTAGGTGAGCAGATCGAGATTGACGACCGGCTCGTTGGATTGCTCCAGCCAGTCGAGCACGAAGTTTGAGCCGATGAAGCCAGCGGCGCCTGTTACCAGAATCGTCATCGCCGTGTCACCTTAGGAGTCACTACCAAAGAGATCGCGCGTGTAAACCTTATCGGCCACGTCTTCGAGCACATCGGCCATGCGGTTGCTGATGATGACATCGGATTCTTTCTTGAATTCGTTCAGATCCTTGACCACGCGCGAGTGAAAAAACTCGGTTTCATGCAAGGCCGGTTCGTAGATGATGACTTCAATGCCCTTGGCCTTGATCCGCTTCATGATGCCCTGGATACTGGATGCCCGGAAGTTGTCCGATCCGGCCTTCATGATCAGGCGGTAGACACCCACGACTTTGGGCTTGCGACGGATGATTTCATCAGCGATGAAGTCTTTACGGGTGGTGTTGGATTCAACGATGGCGTGAATCAGGTTCTGTGGCACATCGCGGTAATTGGCCAGTAGCTGCTTGGTGTCTTTAGGCAGGCAGTAGCCGCCGTAACCGAAGCTGGGGTTGTTGTAATGGGTGCCGATACGGGGGTCGAGACCCACGCCGTCGATGATCTGTTTGCTATCCAGCCCATGAGTGGCGGCGTAGGTGTCGAGTTCGTTGAAGTACGAAACGCGCATGGCCAGATAGGTGTTGGCGAAGAGTTTGACGGCTTCGGCTTCAGTCGCA
>JBDQLO010000213.1:0-2535 GCA_040262735.1 Fluviibacter sp. | reverse complement strand
TGGCGGTGCGGTGCTGGCTGATCACGATATTCGCGACGTTGTTGGAGTTGTCGAGCAAGTACGACTTGACGCGGACAAGGTTGTCCGTGCGCTGGTGCGCTTTGGGAAAAGTGCGCGTGCAAGCGAGGTATTCCAAGACGTTGTCGATGGTATCCGACGCCATGTTTCGGTCGGTTATCAGATCCACAACGCAGTCAGTGAAAGCGAGCGCGACGGTGTTCGCACCTACCGGGTGACGGACTGGGAGCCCTACGAGGTTTCCATCGTCAGCGTGCCCGCCGATACACGGGTCGGCATCGGCCGATCTGCCGCGACTGAAACGCCGCCACCCGTGGCGGAACCCGAACCCAAAGAGGCAATCATCATGTCTGAGAACCAGACCCCGCCTGCGGATCATGCAGGCATGGAGCGCAAGCGCGCCGCCGACATCATCGCCATCGGCGAACAATTCCGCCGCTATGACGGCATTGAGAAGATGGCCCGCGATGCCATCGCCAGCGGCACCCCGATTGATCAGTTCCGTGTCATGGTCATGGACAAGATCAGCAGCGCCCCGCTGCCTGATGCCAGTGTCGGCCTGACCGAAAAGGAAACCCGCAGCTACTCGCTGCTTCGCGTCATCAATGCCCTGGCAAATCCGCGTGATGCAGCCGCCCAGCGTGCGGCAGCGTTTGAGCTGGAAGTGTCCACGGCAGCGGCTGAAAAGTCTGGCAAGCAGGCACGCGGCATTGTGGTCCCATTTGAAGTGATGCAGCGCGACCTGACAGTAGGTACAGCGACGGCTGGCGGTCACTTGGTCGCGACGAATCTGCTTACAGGCAGCTTCATCGACATGCTGCGCAATGCCATGGTGATCAACCGGATGGGCGCCACCATGCTCACGGGTCTGGTTGGGAATATCGCCATCCCGCGCCAAACCGGTGGTGCGACCGCCTACTGGTTGGCAGAGTCCGGCAGCGCGACCGAAAGCCAACCCGCATTCGACCAGGTTGCAATGTCGCCGAAAACTGTGTCGGCATTCTCGGATATCAGCCGCAAGCTGATGCAGCAGTCGTCTCTGGATGTGGAAGCGTTTGTATCCAACGAGCTTGCGCTGACCTTGGCGCATGCCATCCAGACGGCAGCCATCAAGGGCGGCGGCAGTAACGAACCGACCGGCATCTTGGCAACATCGGGCATCGGATCGGTCGTCGGTGGAACCAACGGCCTTGCACCGACGTGGGCGCATATCGTCGAGCTGGAAACCGATGTATCGGTGGCCAATGCCGACATCGGCACCCTCGGCTACCTTACCAACAACAAGGTGCGTGGCAAGCTCAAGACCACCAGCAAGGTCAGCGGTCAGAACGGCTTTGTGTGGGAATCGGGCAATGCGCCGTTGAACGGCTACGCCACCGCCATCACCAACGGCGTGCCAAGCAACCTGGACAAGGGAACCAGCACGGGCGTGTGCTCCGCGATCATTTTCGGCAACTGGGCCGATCTGATCATGGGCATGTGGGGCGGCCTCGATCTGCTGGTAGACCCGTACACCGGGGGCACCAGTGGCACGGTTCGGGTGATCGCGCATCAGGATGTCGATGTGGCAGTCCGTCACGCCGAATCGTTCAGCGCCATGCTGGACGCGCTCACCGCGTAATGGCTGCGATCCGCATTTTACGTGGCTGCTTTGTTGCCGGTCAGCCCATGCTGACCGGCAACACCTACCGCGTACCGACAGACCTGAGCGACCGCGACGCCAACAGCATTGTGCGAATGGGCAAAGCCGAATTTATCGACGAGCCCGAGGCGCCTGCAAGAAAGCCGCGACAGCCAAAACAGACAGGGCCTGCAGGCAATGACTGACCACGCCACCAACCAGCCCGCTCGTCCCGGATTGGAGCGCCACGTGCACAGTGCTGCACTCACCATTTTGATGCTGTTGATGGGCTGGGTAGGTAACACGCTCATCGCGGTCGACAAACGCACCGCCGTGATTGAAAACCAGTTCGGAACGCTGGCTGCCCAAGTGGCGCAGTCGCAGCCCGCCCGCGAGGCCGCGCGGGATATGGCCGAAGTCAATCGGCGGATCGACGCCATCGAAGCCCGGTTATTGCGTGAGCGTGAAGCCATCCGCGCTGCCGAGGCGCAACGCTGATGTCCGTCGCGCGCACCATCGCCATTCGTGCGGCGCTGGTGCTCGGCATGGCCGGGCCGGTGGTCGGCTATTACGAAGGCATGGTTCCGCATACCTATGCCGATCCGGTCGGCATCCCCACGATTTGCTACGGGAATACCGGCGCGGATGTCGCATTCGGCGACACGCGCACGCCCGAACAGTGCGAGGCATTGAAGCAAGCAGACATGCAGGCCGCGCTTGGCGGTGTTCTGCGCTGTACCGGCCCGCAATTGGCCGATCACGAATACGCCGCGCTGGTGTCGTTTACGTACAACGTCGGAACCAGTGCGTACTGCATCAGCACCATGGAGCAGCAAATCAACGCGGGCGCACCGGCCAGCGTGTGGTGTGCCCAGCTAGACCGCTGGGTGTATGCC
>JBDQLO010000212.1:0-2545 GCA_040262735.1 Fluviibacter sp. | reverse complement strand
CCCGAGCCCACGCCAATGTCGAAGGCGGTGTCACACGGCTGGGGCAGCGGTGCCTGAGCGACCAGATCGACGTATTCACCGCGCACGGGTGAGAACACGCCGAAGTGGGGGTGAATGTGGGCATCGAGTGCCGGCACATACGCCCCTTTTTTGCGCCACTCCCAGGCGCTGATCATCGCCAGCAGACCGCGCAGGCTGATCACGGCATCGGGCGCGCCGGTGACGGGTGCGCCGAGGGCGGCGACACACGCTGCGACCACATCCTGGCCTCGGCTAAGCGGTAAGCGATAGTCGGCCGTGAGCGGCACCAGCAGTCGGCCCAGCAAAGTGGCGCGGCGGCCTTGCGCAGTGCGATGCTGTTCAAAGGCCTCCAGCACGGTTCTGGCGGGTGGCGGTGTGTTTCTGGGGGGCCGGTCGACGCGCCGGGTGAGCGCTTCGAGCAAGTGGCGGGCGTTGGGGTAATCACCGCGCCAGAGCAACGCGGTTCCGGCTTGCACGTGTTTGAAGGCGGCATCGGCCGAAAGCGTGTCATTAACGACCACAACCCGTTCCGGCGCTGGTAAACCGGCTTCAGAGATCCAGCGCGCCTGATGCGCTTGTTGGGCTTCTTGCCAGTGGATCATGGAAATGTCATCGGGGTGCATGCGGCATTGTAGGCAACTTGGTATGCTCCTGCATCATGTCGCCCACGATCTGGTATCTCTATCTGCTGGAATGCGCCAACGGCGCTTACTACGCTGGCATCACTACGGATGTGGCGGCGCGCTTTGCCGCGCATCAATCCGGCAATGGGGCGCGTTATACGCGGGCGAACCCGCCGGTGCGGATTGTTGGCCAGGCGGCCTACGCCGATCGGTCGGCGGCCTCGAAAGCCGAGTGGCAACTGAAGCAGTTGCCGCGTGCGGCGAAGCCGGGATTCTTCAGCTCTGGGGGCAGAGATCCGGATCCGCAGACAGTAGCGTTGTGATCAAATCCCTGACGCTGCGGATCTGGTTGCCGAAGGGCAGATCGCCAACCCCGCGAAAGAACAGCCCTTTGTTGCCTTCACCCTTGTAGGCGAGCGTGAGCTGGTGATCAATACAGAACTGGCCGACTTTGCCGTTTCCATCGCGCAGACCGCAATGGGCCAGGCAATCGAACGACTTTATACACTGCGCCTTTTCTTTGGCGCGTGCTTGTAGTTTTTCGACTTTTTCCAGGTAGTGGGCGAGCCAGGGGGTTTTGACAGCGCGCGCCGGTAGACCGGCCACGCTGATGAACTCCACCATATCCTGTTCGCGCGCCCCGGCGAGAATTTCTTTGAAGGCAAGACTGGCGTCGCCCTCCGCCGTCACGGCAAACGCGGTGCCGAGTTGTGCTGCAGCAGCCCCCAGTGATTGCATCCGTTGAATATCACCATGCGAACGAATGCCACCCGCCGCAATAATGGGGACCTGGTCTTCAACCCCGAACTCACGGAGCACCGCGCGGGTTTCCGGGATGACGACTTCAAAATCGAACCGGGCATCGTGCAGATCGCTGACCGACGCTGCGCCCAGATGGCCCCCGGCATAACCCGGGTGTTCGATGACAATGGCGGCTGGAAGACGGTTTGCCCGTGCCCACTTTTTAAGAATAATTTTGACGCCACGGGCATCCGACAGAATGGGGATCAGGGCGACGCTCGGGTAGTCGGCTGCCAGGTCGGGCAGATCCAGCGGCAGACCCGCACCGACTACGAGTGCGTCAGCCCCCTCTTGGAGGGCGGTGGCGACGTAATCCTGATAGGCCGACAGCGCCTTCATGACATTGACGGCAATCATGCCGCGGCCCTGAGAGAGTGCGCGGGCGACGCGGATTTCGCGGCGGAGTGCCTCCTGATTGGCCGCTTCGATCTGGGCTTTGCCCGTTTCGCCGCGTGCGCGACGGGTTTGACCTGCCAGATCGGGATGGAGGTGACGCAGATCGACCGAGGCGATCGTGCCGATGCCACCGCAGGCAGCTACGGTGCCGGCCAGAGAATGCGCCGATACACCCACCCCCATGCCCCCCTGAACGATCGGCAATAATGTTTTCTGGCCGATGTGCAGTGGCTGCAGACCGCCTTGTTGCAGCAACGGCAACAGTGACGGCAGGATGTGCGGGTAGTGAACGTTGACGCTGGCATTGGCGATGGCCATGACAAATCTTTCGACAAACAAAGGGTGTCGTGATCATGCCCGATGCCGGCGGCGGTGTCTTAGGGGCGGCGGACTAATTGTTTGATCTAGCGCAAAGAATGTGCAATTGAGGAGTCTGCAGCCTTGTTAGGGCTGTTAGGCGTTGATCATGTATTCGCGGTAACAACCTGCAACGGCAATCGATGACACTTCTCCGGAACTGATCAGGCGTTTGAGCGCATTGGCGACCTGGCTAGGGTTGCTGCCGATGCTGCGGGCGATTTCTGAAGTGGTCATTGGTTCGCCGACCTTGGAGAGCAGGGTAAGAACGCGATCAACCATGGGGCCGGTCGCGATTTCTATGTCGATGTCACTATCGCCAAATCGAATGAGACGTCCGCTCCCTT
>JBDQLO010000211.1:0-2584 GCA_040262735.1 Fluviibacter sp. | reverse complement strand
GGTGCTGTCCACGCTCAGGCTGATGTCGTTGCCTGCATCGCCCGCCGTCACCGCCACCAACGTCGCCGACTGAAACGGCAGCCGCGCGAATCGGGTTTCGGTGCCAAGGTCTTCGAGCGTCACCACGAATGTCTGCGCGTCGACGCTGCTGCTCGCCGACAGGTCGCTCATGCTGCCGTTGCCCACGCCAGCAAACGACGGCGCGCTGATCCGGCGCGTGCTGCCGCCGTCGTCGAGGATCTCCACGTCCAGCGTGATGTCGGTCGCGCCCGTGTAGCTGCCCGACAGCCCCACCACACCGCCGCCCGCCTTGGCCACCGTGTCGGTTCGCGTGGTGTCGCGGCTCGGCACGATGTTGGTGGCACTCACGCCCAGGGCGCTGAGTTGGTTGCGGTCGTTGGTGATGTAGTGCACGTCAGCGCGCTCCGATGGTCAGACGATTGATGCGGTCCAGCGACGGCTTGATCTTGCGAACCAGCGCATCCGGATCGAGCACGTCGCCATTGATGGTGATGGTGATGCCGCCGCCAGGCGTCGAAAGCTGGCTGCCCTGCGTGCGCGTGGCGGTGCTGGTACTGCTGCTGCGCTGGCGGTCATAGTTCGACCGCTCGGCAGCGGCTTCGCGTTCGGCGGCGCGCTTGGCGGCGATCTGCGCCATCTCACGCGCGAATTGTTCCTCGCTTCGGCGTCGTGCCTCGGCAGCCTCGGCCGCACCGGCAGCGCCAGCCGTGCGCGCCAGTTCCTCGATTCGATCAAGCCGGTCTTGGTGCTCGCGTTCCAGCACGGCGGACTCGTTGCCCGCTGCCGTGTCCGCCTCGTCCTGCAGCTCGCGGTTCAGCGATTGCAGTTCGGCCAGCGCGCTCTTGGCTTCCTCGCCAATGCCAGACACGGCGTCCGCAGCGGCTTTCGCCTCGCTCTTGAGCTGGTCCAGCGTGGCCTTGTCCAGCAGCTTGAGATCATCGCGGGCGTTCTCGGCACCGTTCTGCACCGCTTCGATGTCCTGCACCAACCGCGCCGCTTCCTCGCCAGCTCGAGCCAGATTGCCGCCGAACCGGTTGCCAAACCCAATCGCAGCGTAACTCGCACTGTCCGTCGCCTGCCCAACCTGCTGCAGATCAGCGGCCAACAGGTCGGCAGCGGTGGAGGCGTTGGCGAGTTCCTTGCGCGTGCGCGTTCCGGCGTCCTCAAGATCCTGAAACAGATCGGTCAGTGACTGCCCAAGGCCGCCGCCCTGACCGGTTTGGAACTTCGTGAACAGGTCCTGCGCTGAATCACTGACCTGGGCAAACTCGTTTTTCAGCTGTGCCAACCTGTTCAGGTACGCGCCCAGCGTGCCTTGTCCGGCGCTCATCTGGTCGTTTACGTCTGCCACGCCACCAGCCGCGCTATCTGCCGAGTCGGATGCTTCGCGCAACGACTTGGATGCGCGACCAATCGATTCGCTGATGCCCTTGGATGCTTTGTCGGCAGCAGGCGACAGATCACCAAATGCGACTTCGGCCGCGTTGATGCCCGTGGTCAATGTGCCCATCTTCGACGTGATGCCATCGAGCTGCGTTTGCAGCCCCGATGCGGCCTCTTGATCGCCAGCCAGCAATGCCTGCGTCAACGCCAACTGGATGGCATTGGCTTCGCGCTGCAAGCCTTCGCGGGTGATCACCCACTGCTGCGCAATGGCCTTTGTTACCTGCCCACTGGCCTCGCCGACGTTTCTAAAGCTCTGCTCAACTTTTGCATTGGCTTGCTCGATGGTCGGCGCAGGGTCGACCACGTTGGTCGCAAACTCGTTTGCCTTGATGCCCGCATCGACGATTGCATTGGCGACAGCACCCCACGTACCGCCCAGCGCATCAATGCGGCTTCGGAGCCCATCCAACGCGCCACCTTTGGCAGCCGTTGCGTCAACCTCGTCTCCTGCATAACTGACTGCCGATGCAAAACCGGATGCAGCCTGTTTGAGCTGTTCCCAGTCCCGCATGCCAGACTTCGCCGCATCCGCCTGCAGTTCGTCAAACTGTGCAATGCGCCGGTTGATTTCTTCAATGCGGCTGTCGAGCAACCCGAACAGGTTCCTGAACTCCAACTGTGCGCGGGCCGCGTAAAGGATAGCTTTGGCGAGCTGTGAGAATGATGATACCGCTGCCGATGCGCCGATCTGAATGGTGTTCCACAGCACCCGCAATCCAGCGCCGAATGCCTCGACGGCTGAAACGACGTTGGCGATATTCTCTCGCAGCGTCGTGAAGTTGCTGGCCGCTTCGCGCGCCATGTCGCGGAAACCCTGAATCAGTTGGTCGAAGTCCGCCTGATCGAGAAAGTCCTTGACTGCCTGTGCGCCTTCGGAAAATACCGTTGTCAACGAGTCTTTCAGGTCATCGAACGCAGGTGAATCGGCAAACTCTTTGACCTGTACCGCCAGCTCTTCGATTAGAACCTTCAAAGGCTCAAGCGCGCCGTCGATCAGATCGACGGTCGCATTGTCCATGGTGTTCGTGAATCGATCCCATGCATTACCAAGTGTGTTGCGGATTGCCTGTGCCGTCTTCGATGCTTGACCTTCCGCCGCCTGCAGCACCTCAACAAG
>JBDQLO010000210.1:0-2599 GCA_040262735.1 Fluviibacter sp. | reverse complement strand
GGCGGATGTTATCAATTCCACGGCAGCGGCGGGCCTGAGCTCCTATGAGCAGGCGTTCATCAGTTCAGGCTCCTGCGGAGCGCAAACCGAACCGGGGCGCTGCATTGGCATCCAGACAGGCGTGGCGTCTTCGCTCGACGATGGATGGAACTCGCGGTTTGGCGTCTACAAGCAAGGCGGATCAGGCCTAGACCCGGCATTGGCCATCCCCGATCTCAGCGGGTATGGCTACCGAGATGCGGCCTCGCCGCTAGGAGGGCGGCTTGAGGACTATGAAACGCTGCGCGCGCCAAACCGCACCCCGTTCCAAGGATCAATTCCCGGTTATACAGTGCCCCCGGGGGTAAACAGTACCTATGGCGCACCTTATCGGCGGCTTACGGTTATGCCCGTGGTGCAGTGTTCGTCCACCAGTTGTGGTAATGACAGCAAACCCATTTCAGGCTGGGCATGCGTTTTGCTGCTGGCGCCTAAGAAATCGAGCGAGAACGCTGAAATCGAATTCATCGGCCGCGCTGAGGATACAAACAGCCCGTGCCGGGCGCCCGGAACGCCTGGTGGAGGCAACTCTATTGGCCCGCTTGTGCCGGTGCTTGTGCAATGAGCCCGCATGGTCACTGCAAGGCAAGTTTGCCGCGATGGAACCGCCAAAGCGGTAACGTACTGGTAGAACTGGCGATTATTCTGCCGCTGCTTATCGTCTTGACGCTAGCGGTAGTTGAATTTGCCAGCATCGTTTCGGATTACCGGGTAATTGTTAATCAGACGCGCAGTACGGCACGATACCTGTCGCAACGGGTTCCAGGCCAGGATCTCGATAGGGCGAAATGTCTGGCCCTATACGGCGTGGATGGCACTGAACCCTGCACGGGAACCCCACTATTGCCGAATCTTGCGACGGCCACGGTGACGATTACCGATGCCAATAACGCTTCGGCCAGCCAGTTTGCGCAGAAAGTGCCAATTACCGGAGGCAGTATTTCGGTCAATCTCGTGACAGTAACAGTTTCCGGCTATCGGCATGATCTGGCCACCGGCAGTTTTCTCACTGGCATGTTTGGCGGCGCATCATCAATTACCCTGCCGCCGATAAGCGTAACCATGCGGCAGGCACTATGAGGACCGCGGCACGTCCTCTTCAGACCGGCTCGGTCATCGTCGAGTTTGCCTTGGCGTTCATGCTTTTCTGGACGGCCCTGATCGCCGTAATCGAGATTTCGCTTTTCATGTTTTCGTGGGGCACGGCTCACGAAGCCACCCGCTTAGCGGTCCGCTTGGCCAGCATTTGCGACATGGGCTCTACGCAGGAAACGAAGATCCGTTTACGTGTAAAGGCGCTTGTCGAATCATCGGGCCAGATTGACCTCGATACCCGAACCGATTGGCTCAGCATCAGTTATTTTCCTGATGGATGCAGCGCAACGACCTGCCGCTTTGTGGAAGCTAAGTTGCAGGGCATTCACCCCGATCTGCTCATTCCCGGGCTTTCCGAAACCATAACTTTGCCGGAGTTTCGGATTCGGTCGCCTCGTGAGTCCATGCGCAACACCATCACGAGCGAACCCAATGCGACCTGCTCCTGAACTCACGCCCCTCCGGCTGACAAAGATTGTGAGAGCCTGACCCAGGCGCGTTATTTTTGTATCGGACGAGCAGTGGCCATTGGCCGAGGCGCCCCAGGCCCCGCTTGCCTCTTTCGTCACCAGCATGATCGTGACGAGCCGCGATATCGCCGCGATCTCCGCCAAGATACTGAGCATCCAGCCCGACGTTGTCTTTCTGAACTATCCGCCCGATGTACTGCGCGAAATCGTCAAGGACTTGCGGGCCATGGCGGGGCATATCGCCATCGTGGCCAGTTGCGCCGATCCCTCGCCTGAGACGCTTTTAGAATTAATGCGGCTGGGCACAAGTGACATACTGACCGAACAGAGTGTTGCTGCATGCGACACAATCCTTGCGCGCCTGCGCCTCACCCCTAGCTCAAAGTTGTCTCGTCAGCCGGCAAAGCGCATAGGCTTTGTTTCGGCTAAGGGCGGTGATGGAGCATCCTTTATTCTGGCCAATCTGGCTGCTTCACTAGCTGCTCAATCTGATGGCAAGATCCTGTTGCTTGATCTGGCGCTGCCTTTTGGTGATTTGGACATCTACTTATCTGAAACTACGCCGACACACGATCTTTCCGATTTCGCGCACGAAAGTGAAAGACTTGATGCTGCTTTGATGCAAGCAATGGTACATCATGTCGCTGAAAATCTGGATATTATCCCCACCCCGATCAATTTTAGCAGGGTTGTTGGCATTTATCCGGGCGCCGTGGCAAATTTCGTCGATAAGGTGGCGGATCAGTACGCATTTATTCTTTTCGATTTTGGCGCCTCGGTAGATCAGGTGGGGCTACCTCTTATCGACACACTGGATAGCCTGGTGCTGATTTCGCGAATGGAATTGGCCAGCACTCGACGGGCGGGGCAATTGATCAAGTTTTTTGAAGATCTCGAATTTTCCAAAGCACAGATCCGATTGGTGACCAACGAATTCGGCGGGAAGCCCTCAATAGCCGTTAGCGAATTTGAATCCGCCCTTACCCATCCTGTCG
>JBDQLO010000209.1:0-2624 GCA_040262735.1 Fluviibacter sp. | reverse complement strand
TCATCAAACAGGTTGGCGCTGGCTATAGCGATACATCACTAAGCCAGCAAGAATCATGGGTAGGCTCAGCCATTGCCCCATCGACAGATTGCCGAAGAGTAAGCCCAAAAAATCATCGGGCTCCCGACCGAATTCGGCCACAAAGCGTGCCAAGCCGTAGCCCATCAAAAAAACGGCGGAAACTGCAGCCCGCGGCCGAGGTTTCGACGCGTACCACCAAAGCAGTACAAACAGCAGCACCCCTTCACAAGCAAACTGGTAGAGCTGCGAGGGGTGACGCGGGAAGTAATCGGTGCGCGGAAAGATCATGGCCCATGGCACATCGGTGATTCGCCCAACCAGCTCACCGTTGATAAAGTTGCCCAGACGGCCAGCGGCCAATCCCAGAGGTACTAAGGGCGCAATGAAATCGGTGACTTCAAAGAATGGACGGCCATGTTTGTGGCCGTAGAGCGCCATGGCAACCAGCACACCCAGCAACCCCCCGTGGAACGACATTCCGCCCTGCCACAGCGCAAAGATTTCTAGGGGGTGCCCCAGGTAATACCCTGGCTTATAGAACAAGATATAACCCAGACGGCCGCCGAGTACCACGCCCAGTGCGCCATAGAAGAGCAGGTCGTCTATCGCCTGGGGGGTCCAACCCTCTCCCGGTATACGTCGGGCATGCAGCCGACCCAGAACGACGAACAGCACAAACGCCACCAGATACATCAGTCCGTACCAGTGCACGGACAAAGGGCCAATGCTGATGGCAACAGGATCGAACTGCGGATGCATCAAGGGTGTCATAGGACTTTGCGCGAGTGGCTCAAGGTGACCACAAAGACCCTGCGTGGTGTGGGTACATCCCACGCAAATCCTGCGGTGGCGATAGAATGTCGAAATTATAGGCGAATCTTCGCCAGACCTCGTTTCAAAGGATCTGCTATGCCGCAATACCGCTCCCGTACTTCCACCCATGGCCGCAATATGGCCGGCGCTCGCGCGCTGTGGCGCGCAACCGGCATGAAAGATGGCGACTTTGGCAAACCGATCATTGCCGTGGTGAACTCTTTTACCCAGTTTGTGCCGGGTCACGTCCACCTGAAAGATCTCGGCCAGTTGGTTGCCAGAGAAATCGAGGCGGCGGGGGGGATTGCCAAGGAATTCAACACGATTGCCGTTGACGACGGTATCGCCATGGGGCACGGCGGCATGCTTTATTCGCTACCCTCACGCGAGCTCATCGCTGATTCGGTCGAATATATGGCCAATGCTCACTGCGCCGATGCGCTGGTCTGCATCTCCAACTGCGACAAGATTACCCCGGGAATGTTGATGGCAGCACTGCGACTCAACATTCCGGCAATTTTTGTTTCTGGTGGCCCGATGGAAGCCGGCAAAGTCAAAATCGGCGGCAAGGTCATCTCTCTCGATTTGGTCGACGCCATGGTCAAAGCCGCCGATTCCAAATGTTCGGATGAAGAAGTCGAAGCCATCGAACGGTCGGCCTGCCCAACCTGTGGCTCCTGCTCGGGCATGTTTACCGCCAACTCGATGAACTGTCTGACCGAGGCACTCGGTCTATCTTTGCCGGGTAACGGCACGATTGTCGCAACCCATGCCGACCGTAAATCGCTTTTTCTGGGTGCTGGCCAGAAGATTGTCGATCTATGTAAGCGTTATTACGAGCAGGATGACCTCTCGGTGCTCCCTCGCAACGTGGCCAACAAGAAGGCCTTCGAAAACGCCATGACGCTCGACGTGGCGATGGGTGGTTCAACCAACACCGTGCTACACATTCTGGCCGCTGCGCAAGAGGCGGGCATTGATTTCACCATGCAGGATATTGACCGGATTTCGCGTCACGTGCCCTGCCTGTGCAAGGTGGCACCCATGACGGAGAAATATCACATTGAAGATGTGCATCGCGCCGGCGGGATCCTGGGCTTGCTCGCCGAACTGGATCGTGCCGGCCTCATTCAACGTGACACACCAACGGTCCACAGTAAAACCCTGGGTGATGCAATTGATCACTACGACGTTACCAAGACTAACGATGAACGCGTGACCACCTTCTTTCGCGCATCGCCTGGCGGTATTCCGACACAGACGGCATTCTCACAGGATCGTCGTTATGACGAACTGGACACAGATCGCGCCCATGGCTGTATCCGGGATCGCGCCCATGCCTATTCCCAAGATGGTGGTCTCGCCGTCCTGTACGGTAACCTGGCCATTAACGGCTGTATCGTTAAAACCGCCGGGGTCGATGAATCCATTCTCACATTCACGGGCAAAGCCCGGGTTTACGAAAGCCAGGAAAGCGCCGTCGAGGGCATCCTCTCTGGTGAGGTTGTCGAAAACGATGTCGTCGTGATTCGCTACGAAGGCCCGCAAGGTGGCCCTGGTATGCAGGAAATGCTGTACCCAACCTCGTACCTGAAGTCTCGAGGGCTGGGCAAAGCCTGCGCGCTACTGACAGACGGCCGTTTTTCAGGTGGCACTTCCGGCCTGTCGATTGGGCATGTATCGCCAGAGGCTGCCAGCGGTGGCTTGATCGGTCTGGTTGAAACCGGCGACACCATCGACATCGATATTCCGAATCGGCGCATCCACCTGGCAGTTGCCGATGACGAACT
>JBDQLO010000208.1:0-2635 GCA_040262735.1 Fluviibacter sp. | reverse complement strand
TATTTCGGCGAAGGCGAATAAACCGATGAGCTTTACCCTGCATGGTCTGGGCGTTTCTGGTGGTATTGCCATCGGAAAAGCACAGCTGTTGTCGCATGCGACGCTCGAGGTGTCTCACCTCACGTTGCCATCGCGCCAGCTGGAGAAAGAGGTCGCACGTTTTGAAAAGGCGGTAGATCGGGTACGCGCGGAACTCGACGAGCTAAGAGAGGGCATGGCCGAGTCGGCTGCAGAGATGCGCGCATTCATTGATGTGCACGCCCTGATTTTGCAAGACCCGGAGCTGGTCGCTGTGCCCAAAGCGCTGATCCGCGAGCGCGGTTGCAACGCCGAGTGGGCATTGGTGCAGCAGATGGATGCATTAGTGCAGCAATTCGATGCGTTTGACGACCCCTACCTGCGTGAACGCAAGGCCGATGTCGTGCAGGTGGTTGAACGTATCGTCAAGGAATTGATGGGACGCGCTGGTAAAGTCAGCCAGGCCAACAAGGCTGGCAAGGGCGTGAAAGAAGAAGAACAGATCATCGTGGCACACGATTTGCCGCCTTCGGATCTGATTAGCTTTAAAGAGCATCGATTCGCCGCCTTTGTGACGGATGTGGGGGGTGCCACATCGCATACCGCCATTCTGGCGCGGAGCATGGCGATTCCGGCAGTCGTTGGTTTGCGCGGTGCGCGCGAAGCCATCAAGGATGGTGAGCGGCTCATTGTTGACGGCTTCCGCGGTGTGATTATCATCAACCCCGATGAGCGGGTGCTGGAAGAGTATCGACTGCGTAAGACGCAAATCGAGTTGGAGCGCAGCAAGCTCAAGCGACTGAAAAAAGCTGAATCGCTAACGCTCGATGATGTTCGTGTCGATCTCATGGCCAATATCGAACTGCCCGATGACGTGCAGGCGGCCAAAGATAACGGCGCCGATGGTATTGGTCTGTTCCGGACAGAATTCCTGTTCCTGAATCGGCGAGAAGTCCCCTCGGAAGACGAGCAATATGAGGCCTATCGCAAGGTGGTGAAGGGCATGGCCGGCAAACCGGTGGTCATTCGTACCTATGACCTGGGTGCCGACAAGACGTTTGACCAGGCGCGAAGTGCGATTAATCCGGCGCTGGGCCGCCGTGGCATCCGGTTGTCGTTGTCTGAGCCCGCGATGTTCGGCATTCAGCTGCGCGCCATTCTGCGAGCCGCGCGTTCGGGTCCGGTACGCATTCTGATTCCCATGATTTCGAATGTGCAGGAAGTGGATGCGACCCAGGCTGCACTGACGCGTGCCCGCGAAGAACTGCGCGATCGTCGCATTGCTTATGGCGAGAATGTCCAGCTCGGCGGGATGATTGAAATACCAGCCGCCGCCTTGGCGCTCACTATGTTCCTCAAGCGCCTGGATTTTGTTTCGATCGGCACCAATGATCTGACCCAGTACACGCTGGCCATTGACCGCGGCGATGAAGAAGTGGCCGATTTGTACGATAGCCTTCACCCCGCCGTGTTGATGCTGGTGGCGCACACACTGGCCGGTGGTGAAAAGGCGGGTGTGCCCGTGTCTATCTGTGGCGAAATGGCGGGCAACCCACGTTTAACACGCTTGCTATTGGGCATGGGATTGCGCCATTTCTCGATGCATCCCTCGCAAATTCTCGAAGTCAAACAGCAGATTCTGACCTCGGATGTAGGACAATTAGCCCCCATGGTGCGCAAACTACTGCGCATTGACGACCCTGCCCAGATCCGCGAGCAGATCCGTCGCCTGAATTTGACCTCGGCCGAAACATCGGCCCGCTAAATCTGAACACCATGAATGATGTTATCTCCGGCTCGGTGGGCCTGGTTCGGCCACAGACGTTTACGTGCAGCGATCCGTTACCGCTAAAAAGCGGTGCCGTGCTGCCCGCGTTTTCGCTGGTCTATGAAACCTATGGCAGACTTAACACCGATGCAAATAATGCGGTACTGGTTTGCCATGCACTCTCCGGTAATCACCACGTGGCGGGTTATTACGATGCCAATAACCGCGAAGACACCGCGGGTTGGTGGGATAACCTGATCGGACCGGGTAAACCGCTGGATACCAACAAATTCTTTGTGGTTGGGGTCAATAATCTGGGCGGCTGTTATGGCTCTAGTGGCCCGAACACCGTAAACCCCGAAACCGGCAAACTCTACGGTGCAGATTTTCCTGTGCTGACGGTGGAAGACTGGGTTGATGCACAGGCACGGCTGGCTGATCATCTGGGGGTGCCATGCTGGGCAGCCGTGGTGGGTGGATCACTGGGTGGCATGCAAGCCATGCAGTGGACGTTGACCTTTCCCGATCGCCTGCGCCACGCCATCGTGATCGCCTCCGCACCGAAACTGACCGCACAAAATATTGCCTTTAATGAGGTAGCGCGCCAGGCGATTCTGACGGATCCCGATTTCCATGGCGGCCACTACTATGAGCAGGGTGTGGTGCCGGCGCGCGGTTTGAAGCTGGCACGCATGCTCGGTCATATTACCTATCTGTCCGATGATCAGATGGCCGAGAAATTCGGTCGTTCGCTCAAAGATGGCGCGCTCAAGTATAGCTACGACCCTGACTTCCAGATCGAGTCCTATCTGCGATATCAAGGTGAAAAGTTTTCTGGTTACTTTGATG
>JBDQLO010000207.1:0-2642 GCA_040262735.1 Fluviibacter sp. | reverse complement strand
T
Organism: Fluviibacter sp.; assembly: GCA_040262735.1. Taxonomy (GTDB): domain Bacteria; phylum Pseudomonadota; class Gammaproteobacteria; order Burkholderiales; family Rhodocyclaceae; genus Fluviibacter. The sequence goes on along the minus strand of JBDQLO010000207.1, from coordinate 2,641 downwards.
TTATATTATGTAAAGTAACGAATCGATTCAAAAGGCAGTGCTGAAACCAACCCCCTCCCTGTGGACAAAACAACCCGCGTCTTGGCGATCCGGTTAAAAAATAGCGAACAGCGCACTCAAAATGCAAAGGCCAGTACCGGAGTACTGGCCTTTGACATTGGAGCGGCAGAAGAGTCTCGAACTCTCGACCTATACCTTGGCAAGGTATCGCTCTACCAACTGAGCTACTGCCGCGAACAGGTCAAAATTATATAGAGACTCCGCTCGCAGGTCAAGCAAACCCGGGTGCCGATATTCCCGCCTTAACTCCCCTCTTTCAGGTCTGGCCAGGCCACGTAGAGGTAGTACGCCATGGACCAGAGTGTCAGGATCGCCGCCACCCAGATCAATAGCGTGCCCCAGAACAGCATATCCAGGCCGGCCACCAACCCGCCATCCAGCAACATCGGTATAGCCGCGAGTTGAGCAGTGGTCTTGAGTTTGCCGATCATATTGACGGCCACACTCTTGCGTTTACCCATGGTGGCCATCCATTCGCGTAAGGCCGAAATGGTAATTTCGCGTCCGATAATGATGATCGTGACCAGCTCACTCACACGCCCATCGGCGACCAGCAGTACGAGTGCGGTGGAAACGATCAGTTTATCGGCGACCGGATCCAGAAAAGCCCCAAAATTCGAGGTCTGGTTCCACTTGCGGGCGAGGTAGCCATCCAGCCAGTCGGTCACGGCGGCAACGATAAAGAGGCAAGCCGACAGCTGATTACGAGTCGCCACATCCAACGGCAACACCCCCGGCACAAAGGCCAGAATCAGCAAGGGTATACAGGCAATACGCGCCCAGGTCAGAAACAGCGGCAAATTCATCATGGCCGTTATTATCAGCGATCTTGCAGCGCCGCGTGTACTCTTTGCGCCAATTCTTCGCTCATACCGGGGACGCCGGCGATCGCCTCGATGCTCGCCACCTTAATAGCCGAAACACTACCAAAGCAGGTCATAAGCGCCTTGCGCCGCTTCGGGCCGATTCCGGCGATGTCGTCGAGTCGCGACCCGATTCGCGCCTTCTGCCGTCGACCACGATGCCCCGTGAGTGCGAAGCGGTGTGCCTCGTCACGGATCTCCTGCACGAGATGCAGACCGGGGTTATCCGGATCCAGGTGCAGGGGTTCACGGCTATCCGCAAAGACCAGGGATTCCAGCCCGGGTTTTCGTCCCAGCCCCTTGGCCACACCCACCAGCGGCATATCGGCCAGACCCAGTTCGGTCAGGGCTTCCGAGGCCTTGGCGACCTGCCCTTTGCCCCCATCAATCAGCAACAGATCGGGGCGCACTGCTTCGACACCCTGCTCGTTCGGTTTGTAGCGCCGGTACACCGCCTGGTGAATCGCCGCGTAATCATCGCCAGGGGTAATGTCGTTGATATTGAAGCGCCGGTACTCCGAGCGACGCATCCCGCCACCCTCTTTTTCGTCATGGACCCAAACCACGCAACTGGCGACGGCCGCCTCTCCTTGCGTATGACTGATGTCAAAACATTCGATGCGGTTCAGTTGATCGATTGCCGTGCCCGCATCCTGCATGGCTGACAGCAAGGCGGTCTGACGTTTCCCCTGCAGACTCTGCATCTGGCGGCGTTGCGTCAGCGCCAACCCGGCATTGTTCATGGCCAGCTCGACCCAGGCTTTGTGTTGCACATAATGCGGCAGATCCATCGGTAATGGCCGGCCGAGCACACCAGTGAGTGTTTCACCGACGGCCTCATCAATCGGCACATTGACCAGCACCTTGCCCGGCGCCGGGTGCACGGCATAGTGTGCTTCGATAAATGCCGACAGCACCTCACTGAGCGTGGCCTGTTCCAGTTGATTCGCGTTCTGCGGAAACTGTGGCCGGTCACCCAGATGTCGCCCACCGCGCACCATCGCCAGATTGACACAAAGGCTACCGCCCTGCTCCACGGCCACGATGATGTCGATATCTTCGGCCTGATGGCTATCCATGATCTGGGTGTCGCGCGCATGATGTAGCGCCGGGATCTGGTCGCGAAGGGCTGCGGCCTGTTCAAAAGCAAGACGTTCCGAGGCCTGTTCCATCAGCGTGGTGAGGCGCTGCATGATTTCCTGGTGCCGGCCCTGGACAAACATCGACGCCGCGCGGACGTCTTCGGCGTAATCGTCTTCACTGATCAGTCCCACGCAGGGGCCCGAACAGCGCTTGATCTGATAAAGCAGACACGGGCGCGTCCGGTGATTGAACACCGAGGCTTCACAGGTCCGAAGCCGAAAGATCTTTTGTAGCAGATGGACGGCCTCACGCACCGACCATGCATTGGGATACGGCCCGAAATAATCGGCATTAGGCGATAGCGATCCCCGATGCAGGCCGATCATGGGCCAGCTCTCACGCGTCAGGCGGATATAGGGGTACGACTTATCATCACGAAAAAGAATGTTGTACTTGGGTGCCAGTTCCTTGATCAGATGGTTTTCCAGCAATAGCGCTTCGGATTCGGACGGTGTCGGTGTCACCTCCAGCCGTGCCACCTTGCTCACCATCAATGCGATGCGCGGACTACTCAGATTCTTGGCAAAGTACGAGGAAACCCGGCTCTTTAAATTACGGGCTTTGCCCACGTAGAG
>JBDQLO010000206.1:0-2642 GCA_040262735.1 Fluviibacter sp. | reverse complement strand
CGATTCAAAGCAACAAGACCCGGGGTATTGCCGAGCACTTTGCCTGGGTGCACAGCATCGAACGGCTCAAGATTGCCGAGCGGCTTTCCGCACAACGTCCGAAGTCACTAGCGCCCTTGCAAGTCTGCGTTCAGGTCAACATTGACAATGAGGGCACGAAGAGCGGCTGTGCACCGGGTGAGGCATTGATACTCTGCCAGGCGATCGCCGCGCTACCGCAACTCCGGTTGCGGGGTCTGATGGCGATTCCTGAAGCAACGGCTAACCCGATCACACAGCGTCGGCACTTTGACGCTCTCCGTCAGTTACGCGATACCATCAATGCAGCCGATACCAGCCTCAATCTCGACACCCTCTCCATGGGCATGAGTGACGATCTTGAGTCTGCCATTGTCGAAGGCGCGACGATCGTACGTATCGGTTCGGCGATCTTTGGCCCACGCACGCACACCAACACCTCTGCCGCAGCGGCAAATTAGTGGAGTTTTGAATGAAGATTACGTTTCTCGGCGGCGGCAACATGGCCATCGCCCTCGTTGGTGGGTTGATCCAGCGTGGCTTTGCACCTCAGGATCTGGCTGTCATCGAGATCTTGCCGGAGGCGCGTGAGCGACTGGCTGCCCAGTTCCCGATTCGCGTCTATGCGGACGCCTCCGCCGAAGCCCTGGCCTGCGATGTCTTGCTTCTCGCGGTCAAACCCCAGCAGATGCGCGAGGCCCTCACCGGCCTGCCAACGGGTGCGATGCAGCCACTGGTCCTGAGCATTGCTGCGGGATTGCGGGTGGATGACCTTGCCCGCTGGATGCAGGGTGATCGCCGCATCGTACGCGCCATGCCCAATACCCCTGCACTGATTGGCGCCGGCATGACCGGGCTGTACGCTGACCCGTCCGTTTCTTCAGAAGATCGCCAACATGCCGAACAGATTCTGGGGGCGGTCGGCGAAACCGTCTGGGTCGCTCGCGAAGAGCTCATTGATAGTGTCACGGCGATTTCGGGCAGCGGCCCGGCTTATGTCTTCCTATTTCTGGAAGCGATGCAGGAAGCTGGCGTTGCCCTGGGTCTGTCGCCTGAAGCAACGCAACAGCTTGCAATTCAAACCGTGCTCGGCGCGGGAAAACTTGCCGAAGCATCCGCCGACCCGATCGATGTCTTGCGCCAACGCGTCACCTCGAAAGGGGGCACGACCGCTGCGGCGCTCGACAAGATGGCCGCGCTCGGCGTGAAGGCCGGCCTTGTTGCAGGCATGCAGGCGGCTGCAGCACGGAGCCGCGAACTCGGTGATGAGCTGGGGCGTGACTGAGAGCATTCCATCAACGTTATGGTTGCAGTGCTCGACTAAGAATCCCGCGCTGCTTCATCTCACGGTGCATGTGCAGCCCGGTGCCAAGACCACCGCATGCGCAGGCATTCATGGAGACGCGCTAAAGATTCGCCTGGCCGCACCACCGGTCGATGGTAAAGCCAATCAGGCATTGATTGCCTGGCTCTCACAAACACTGGGGTGTCCACAAAACCATATCGAATTGATTCGTGGGCAAACCCACCGACGCAAGACACTCTGCATCGATGCCGGCAACCGGACCGATGAGATCAGCGACACGCTGCAGCGCCTTGCGGCGCTTTAATCAGGTGCGCTCAAAGACCAGTTGACCGCCAGCCAGCGTTTTGATCACCCGTCCCTGCAGGGTGCGCCCGAGGAAAGGCGTGAGCTTGCCGGCGCTGCGCAATTCGCTTTCCTGCACCGTCCATTGCGCGGCGGGGTCAAAGAGCACTAGATCGGCCCGCTGCCCAACGGCAATTTGCCCCGCATCGATACCCAGTATTTCAGCGGCCTTTGCTGTCACTGGCAACAGTGAGCGACGCAGTGGGAGACTGAGCGCCTCGCCCCAGGCCAGTGTGAGCGAGAGTAGCAATTCGATCCCCGTCGCACCGGGTGCGGCTTCGGCAAAGGGCACGCGCTTCACATCCACGCCACGCGGCGTGTGCGCCGAGACAGCCGCGCCCAGCGTGCCTTCGGCCAGGCCAATGCGCAGCGCTTCGCGATCTTCAAACCCGCGCAGTGGCGGATCAAATCGTGCCAACGGGTCAAAGTAGCCGATATCTTGTTCGTACAGATGCAGTGCATGGACCGCGACATCACCCGTGATGGGTAAACCATCGTCCTGCGCAGCGCGCAGCAGGGCGACACCTTCTGCAGAACTGACTTGCGTGAAGTGAATCCGCGCACCTGTTTCCCATGCCAGTGACAGCACATTCTGCATCGCCATGGTTTCGGCGGCGACCGGAATGGCTGACAGCCCCAGGCGTGAGGACCAGGCACTGTCGTGCGCGATGCCGTCCTTGCTCAGGTAATACTCGGCCGGTTGCAACCAGACCGGGACATCACAGGAGGCCGCATACTGCAGTGCACGCAATAGCACTTTGGTGTCGGCGGGTAAACCACGACCTTGAGAAACGGCAATGCAGCCAGCGTCACGCAGCAAACTCATTTCGGCGAGCATGGCGCCCGCCAGACCCTGCGTCATGGCACCCACCGGCAGGACGCGCACCTGCGACACGTCTTCGGCGTGGCGCACGATCCGTTCAGCCAGCTCCGGTTCGTCGATGATCGGGTCGACATCCGGCGGGCAGGCCAATGT
>JBDQLO010000205.1:0-2659 GCA_040262735.1 Fluviibacter sp. | reverse complement strand
GGCCGAGGCCGGGTCTGTTGCGGTTGCTCAATCAAAGAACTGATTACAGCAGACCCTTGAGCAACTTCGCCATTTCAGACGGGTTACGCGTCACCGTAAAGCCACACTCTTCCATGACGGCGAGCTTGGCATCGGCGGTATCCGCACCACCCGAAATCAGGGCGCCGGCGTGACCCATGCGCTTACCCGGAGGCGCCGTGACACCCGCGATGAAGCCAACGATCGGCTTCTTCATGTTGGCCTTGCACCAGCGCGCGGCTTCCGCTTCGTCCGGGCCACCGATTTCACCAATCATGATGACGGCGTCGGTATCCGGATCGTCGTTGAACATCTTCATGATGTCGATGTGCTTCAGGCCATTGATGGGGTCACCACCAATCCCCACGGCAGTCGACTGACCCAGACCCAGCTCGGTCAGCTGACCCACGGCTTCGTACGTCAGCGTGCCCGAACGCGACACAACACCGATACGACCCTTTTTGTGGATGTGGCCCGGCATGATGCCGATCTTGATTTCGTCCGGGGTAATCAGACCCGGGCAGTTCGGACCGAGCAGCAGCGTCTTCTTGCCGCCCTTGGCTTCTTTTTCCATCATCTTGTTGCGCAGGATCAGCATGTCACGGACGGGGATGCCTTCCGTAATACAGATGGCCAGATCCAGATCGGCCTCGACGGCTTCCCAGATCGCCGCAGCGGCGCCCGGGGGCGGCACGTAGATGACCGACACGGTCGCGCCGGTCTCTTTAGCCGCTTCTTTTACGGTACCGTAGATGGGCACGTCGAGGATCTTCTCGCCGGCCTTCTTCGGGTTAACGCCAGCAACAAAACAGTTCTTGCCGTTCGCGTATTCGATACACTTTTCGGTGTGGAACTGACCGGTCTTGCCGGTGATGCCCTGGGTGATGACTTTGGTGTCTTTATTAATCAGGATAGACATTCAATGCTCCTTACTTGACCGCAGCAACGATCTTGGTGGCGGCTTCGGCCATGGAATCGGCAGAGATAATTGGCAGGCCCGAATCCTTGAGGATCTGCTTGCCCAGATCTTCGTTGGTGCCCTTCATGCGAACTACCAGCGGTACCGACAGATGGGTTTCCTTGGCGGCGGCCACCACACCGGTGGCGATGGTGTCGCAACGCATGATGCCGCCGAAGATGTTGACCAGAATGCCCTTGACCTTGGGGTTCTTGAGCATGATCTTGAAGGCTTCGGTCACTTTCTCGGTCGTGGCACCGCCACCGACGTCGAGGAAGTTGGCTGGCTCGGCGCCAAACAGCTTGATGGTGTCCATGGTGGCCATGGCCAGACCGGCACCATTGACCAGACAGCCGATGTTGCCATCCAGCGAGATGTAAGCCAGATCGAACTTCGACGCTTCGACTTCGTCGGCGTCTTCTTCGTCCAGATCGCGGAAAGCGACGATCTCTTCCTGACGATAAAGCGCGTTCGAATCAAAGTTGAACTTGGCGTCCAAGGCCTTGATGTTACCGTTACCTTCGAGAATCAGCGGGTTGATTTCAGCCAGCGAGGCATCGGTTTCCATGTACGTGGTGTACAGCTTTTTGAAGGTATCGATGGCTTGGGCTTGCGAGCCCGCCGGGATGCCAATGCCGTCGGCCAGGGTCTTGGCTTGTGCATCAGTCAGACCGACCAGCGGGTTTACAAATACCTTGATGATCTTTTCCGGGGTCTTGTGGGCAACTTCTTCGATGTCCATACCGCCTTCAGACGAGGCCATGATCGCAACGCTCTGGGTGGCGCGATCGGTCAGCGCGGCAACATAGTATTCGTGCTTGATGTCGGCGCCTTCTTCGATCAGCAGGTGACGTACCTTCTGGCCTTCCGGGCCAGTCTGGTGGGTGATCAGCTGCATACCAAGAATGTCGTTGGCGTACTGACGCACTTCGTCGAGCGACTTGGCGACTTTGACGCCACCGCCCTTGCCGCGACCACCAGCGTGAATCTGGGCTTTAACGACCCAAACCTTGCCACCGAGGGTTTCCGCTGCCTTCACGGCGTCATCGACGCTGGTGCAGTGGATACCGCGCGGAACATTGACGCCGAATTTCTTCAGGATTTGTTTGCCCTGATATTCGTGAATTTTCATGCGCTTTCCTTGCTTATTATGGTTACGAATATCGAACGGATAACTCCCCCACCCGCCCGATTGAGAACGTAGTTGCCGAACAATGACCTCCGCGATTCGCCCGTTTGAGCCGCGCGTGATGCCCTGATCGGATGAATGGATTCTAGCATGCAGCCGGCAATACGCGCGCCACAAAATGCATAATTATGGGGGTCTGGACCCGTGATCTTCGAGGCTAATCTGCCTAAAAAACGGGCAACAATTCAAGCTGCTCAAACCGGACTGTTCACCTCCAGGTACTGCACATGAATCCCGAACTGTTTGGCAATTGCCTCCCCGAGTGCCTGAACACCAAAACGTTCAGTCGCATGGTGGCCGGCCGCCAGATACGCGACACCGGTTTCCCGCGCCAGATGCACCATGGGTTCGGAAATCTCCCCCGTCACGAAGGCATCAACGCCTGCCTTAATGGCGCCCTCGAAGTAGCCCTGGGCAGCACCGGTACACCAAGCCAGCTGACGAATGGGTTGCGTGGGTGATTCCGCCAGAACGAACGGCGCACGACCGACGGC
>JBDQLO010000204.1:0-2698 GCA_040262735.1 Fluviibacter sp. | reverse complement strand
TCAATCCGTTCAATCTGCTGGTGTACGATGGTCAGCGACTTATGGGCTGTGAAAGCCGTAATCGAGACTATGAGATCGTGCGCCTGGAACCGGGTGTGGCTGCCGTATCAAACGCGGACTTTGATTCGATCTGGCCGAAGGTGACAGCACTGCGCGAAGCACTGAACGATGCATTGTCCGAAGATGATGCGACGGATCAGCAATTGCTGGGGCTGCTGGAAAATCGCGAGATCGCTCCTGATCATTTGTTGCCCGAGACGGGTATTCCACGCGATCTAGAGCGCGCGCTGTCGGCAGCATTTATTACGTTGCCTTCTTATGGCACACGGGCGGCGAGTGTGGTCCGTATTCATGCCGATAGCGTGCATATGATTGAACGTTGCTTCGATGCAGAGGGTGTGCGTCATGATGTGGCGATTTCACGCGCGCGCTCCGCGCAGGAAGGATGATGATGCGTTGCTGGTCACGACTGCGATTATTGATCGGTATGTTGCTAATTGGCGTGTCATTAAACGCCTGGAGCGCCCCTTCACGGCTGGAGACGTTGCCGCCCGGTCTTGCTAATGAAGCAACGGTGAATGGCCTTGCCGGTGTGCGCTATGCCATCAACCAGACCAGTGGTGTTGCGCTTTTTCTGCGTGACCTTGAGCAAAGCCTCCGGGCAATGAACCGGGATCAGCCTGGTGCGCCGATTACCTATTTATCGATCTCGGGGGGCGGTGGGCGCGGTGCTTTCGGAGCGGGTCTGCTGAATGGCTGGTCCCGGCAAGGCACACGGCCGGATTTCAACATGGTGACGGGCATCAGCACGGGCGCACTGATGGCCCCATTCGCGTTTTTAGGCTCCGCTTATGACCCGGTGTTGAAGCGCCTGTATACCGGCGTGACCGACAAGGACGTGGTGCGTGAACGTACCTATGCAGCGATATTTTTCTCGGATGGGTTGGGGGATACGTCGCCGTTATACAACTTAATTTCCGAGTATGTGACACCGGAATTGTTGCGCAAGATCGCCTATGAATATACGGTGCGCCACCGTTGGCTATTGATTGGTACGAATAATCTCGACACCGGGCAGCCGATCATCTGGAATATGGGCAAGATTGCAGCCTATGACACGCCAGAGGCACTGGCGCTATTTCGCCGCGTGATGCTGGCGTCGGCATCGCTACCAGGATTCTTCTCACCGGTGATGCTGGATGTGCGCTATCAGGGTAAGGCCTATCAGGAAATGCATGTTGATGGTGGCGTGAGCCGCCAGGTATTTCTGTATCCGGCGTCATTGTTTCACGAGAGCGGTGCTTACAAATTGCTCGAAGGCCGTAAGCGCGAGGCCTATCTAATCCGCAATGATGTGCTCGACGACGAGACGTTCCAGACGGTAGAGCGTAAGACATTACCCATCGCCAAGCAGGCGCTGCGCCAGTTTGCCCGTTCGCACGAGGACGGCGACACGCTGATGGCATACCTCACGGCGCAAAAAGATGGCTTCAGCTTCAATATGGCCTATGTCACGGATGACCTCATCAAAGCCAAACCCAGAAGCCAATTCGATCAGGCCTTTATGCAGGCGTTATTCACGCATGCCGAGGAAGTCGCCGCACGCGGCTATCCATGGTCTAAAACGCCGCCGGGGCTGACCGAGGCATTATCGGGTAGCCTCAACAAATTCAGAGACGCGGTGAACGGTAGCCAGAGCCGTTAGTGTGCTTCATCCCAGTTCGACCCAATGCCGATGTCGACGACGAGGGGTACTTTGAGTTTGGCGACCTGGGTCATTAAAGGCCCCAGTGCCGTGAGTACCTGATCCCGCTCGCGCTCTGGCGCGTCGAGCACGAGTTCATCATGGACTTGCATGATGAGTTTGGTGGCAAGCCCCTCTTGTTCGATCCAATGCTGGACAGCAATCATGGCCCTCTTGATCAGGTCGGCTGCCGTGCCCTGCATGGGTGCGTTGATCGCCGCGCGTTCGGCGCCTTGTCGCCGTCCTTGCTGGCCGGCTTTGAGATCGGGCAGCCAGAGGCGGCGGCCAAAGACGGTTTCGACGTAGCCATGGTGATGGGCTGACTGACGCGTTTCTTCCATGTAGCGGGCGACGCCGGGATAGCGATCGAAATAGCGATCAATGTAAGTTTGTGCGGATCCCCGCTCGATGCCGAGTTGCTTGGCGAGTCCGAAGGCGCTCATGCCGTAGATCAGCCCGAAGTTGATGGCCTTGGCAGCACGACGTTGTTCGTCAGAGACTTCCAGCGGCATCACGCCAAAGACTTCGGCAGCAGTCGCGCGGTGAATATCTTCACCGTGGGCAAACGCATTCAATAAGCCGTGATCAGCCGATAAGTGGGCCATGATGCGTAGCTCGATCTGCGAGTAGTCGGCCGAAATGATGCAGTGGCCGGGCGGCGCGATAAACGCTTCACGAATGCGTCGGCCTTCAGTGGTGCGTACGGGGATGTTCTGCAGGTTCGGGTCAGAGCTTGCAAGGCGCCCCGTGACGGCCGTGGTTTGCGAGTAGTGCGTGTGGACACGACCCGTAGCCGGATTGATTCGTTGTGGCAGCTTGTCGCAATAGGTGTATCCGCCTTTTGCCAAGTTTTTAAATGTTCATCCATCACTCGTTTGGCTTCCGCCGATTTGCCTTGTTCCGAAAGTGCGCGGCTGAGGCCATAGAGTGACCAGCCGTTGTTGCGCCACTTTT
>JBDQLO010000203.1:0-2701 GCA_040262735.1 Fluviibacter sp. | reverse complement strand
GTTCTATTAAGGATTTTGGCCCGGCGCTGATTGACGACGATACACCGGTGCCAGCACATGCCCGCTTTCGCTGGGTGTCCATGATCCAGATCGGCCTGATCGGCCTCGGCCTCTGGCTTGTACCGATGCTGCTGCTGATTGGCTTGTTCGGCTGGCAAGGCATCTATACCCAGATGGGGTTGTTCTTTACCAAAGCGGCGTTGCTGACCTTTGGCGGTGCGTATGCCGTATTGCCTTATGTGTACCAAGGGGCGGTCGAACACTTCGGCTGGCTCTCGGCGGGGCAGATGATCGATGGTCTGGCGCTGGGCGAAACGACGCCGGGCCCATTGATTATGGTGGTGGCCTTTGTGGGCTTTGTTGGTGGTTACCTTAACGAGGTGTTGGGGCAGGGCGCGGCATTTCTCTCAGGCGCCGTCGCCGCAGCGATCGTGACTTGGTTTACCTTCCTGCCGTCGTTTGTGTTCATTTTGCTGGGTGGCCCCATCGTAGAGGCAACGCACGGTAATTTGAAATTCACCGCACCGCTCACCGCCATCTCGGCGGCGGTGGTGGGCGTAATTCTGAATCTGGCACTCTTCTTTGGCTATCACACGCTATGGGCCAATGGCTTTGACGGCGGCGTTGATGTCGTAGCCGCCGTCATTGCAATCGCGGCTTTGATCGCACTTTTTAAATATCAAGCGAACGTGCTGGTGGTGATTGGCGCTTCGGCAATGAGTGGGTTGTTGATCAAGCTGCTCGGCGGCTGAGCCCCGTTTACCGCTCGCCCTCTTGCTCGGCCTCGGCCAGCATGGCCGAAATGGACGTGAGCCCCTCCTGCGTTGCCGCCTCTGAAATCTCTTCAAGCCGAGCCGCCGAAGCAATGAGTTTGGCGGTTTGGCAATTGGGCGGCAAATCCTGATAAACCTCGATCAAACGCGTGCGCACACAGGCCAAAGGCTTCTCTGTCGCGCCTTCGTCCACTTCCAACGCAGAAAACAGCGAGGCGGCCAACGGCTGCAAACCGTCCCGGACGGCAAAGGCCGCAATCGACTCCGGGCTGCATTTGTTTTTGATGGCGATCGCGGTTCGCGAGGTTGCGGGAATAGACCCTTTGGCTTCATCGATGATGCGTTTGACAGCGTCCATGATGTGATCTCCTCTTTGTTGTTCTGAACTCATCTTGCGCCCGAATCGGCGCGATTGTCTATAGCGTCGCTGTATTTGAAAAAGAAAAAGCCTGATCATTTCTGACCAGGCTTTAGTGTTGGTGGAGCCGGCGGGAATCGAACCCGCGTCCGAAAGTCCGCGACAAGCAGTTCTACATGTGTAGTCCGGTCAATTGAATTTAGTCGTGACGCGCCGGCCGAACAGGCTCGCTTCAGACGATTCACTCAATTTTCGAGTCGGGCCCCGTGACATGACCAAACCTTATCTCGTGTTCATGATCCCGGTGTAGCTTTCGCTACCTGACCCATGAGCAAGTCAGTTCGGGAGCCAGCTGCAATTAAGCAGCTAGAGCGTAGCGCTCGTCGTTGGCGTTTGTGTTGTTTTCAGTTGGATTTACGAGGTAGCTGAGCCTCGACATGCCCTGTCTTGCTTTGTAACCCCCGTCGAAACCAGGTCGGCCCCAAGAGTTTTACATCACATAAGTGGGGAGTCTAGCACAGGGTTTCAAGGAGCTCGTGCAGGTCTTTTGGCGTGCGTACCAAATGATGTGCGTTCCAGCGCTCGATGGGCGGCCCGTCGCCCAGGTAGCCCCAGCGCACGGCAACGCTGGTCATGCCGGCAGCGTGGGCGGCTTGAACATCCCGTAAGTCGTCACCCACGTACAGGCAGACCTCGGGTGCCACGTTGATGGCTTGGGCCGCATACAGCAGGGGATCGGGTGCCGGTTTGGGGTTGGGCGTCGTGTCGCCGCCCACAGTGATGGCGCAGCGCTCGGCAAGCCCGAGTTGTTGCATCAGGGGCAGGGCATAGTACTCGACTTTGTTGGTGACGATGCCCCAGGGCATGCCCCGGCGCTCGATACCGGCTAGAAGTGCGTCGATACCCGGAAACAGACGTGTATGCACGCAGAGATGCTTTTCGTAATACGCCAGAAAGCGCAGACGGGCATGCTCAAAGCCGGGGTCGTCTGGCGTCAGGCCGACCGCTTCCTTGAGTAAGCCGCGAGCGCCCTGCGAGGCGAAAGGACGCAGCAGTTCCACCGAAAGCGGCGGCACGCCATCGGTCAGACGCAAGCTATTGGCGGCCGCCGCCAGATCGGGCGCGGTATCGGCAATGGTGCCGTCCAGATCAAATAGTACGGCTTGAATTTTAGGCATCAGGCGCTGCGACGCAGATGAACAAGGTAGTTGACACTGGTGTCGTCGCCAAGGCTGTAGATCCGGGTGAGCGGGTTGTAGCTCATGCCGGTCATGCTGACCAGATCCAGACCGGCCTCGCGCGTCATGCGGATCAACTCGGCCGGTTTGATGAACTTGGCGTAGTCGTGCGTGCCCTTGGGCAGCATATTAAGAATGTATTCGGCACCGATAATGGCAAAGAGATAAGACTTTAGATTACGGTTGAGCGTCGAAAGAAACACATCGCCGCCCGGTTTGACCAGCGTGGCGCAGGCCTGAATGGTTTGTGCCGGATCCGGGACGTGCTCCAGCATTTCCAGGCAGGTCACGGCATCGAAGCTTGCAGGGTGTTCGGCCGCCATGGTTTCTGC
>JBDQLO010000202.1:0-2718 GCA_040262735.1 Fluviibacter sp. | reverse complement strand
GAGCTGGCCGCCCTGTTGCAGCAGGACTGTCAATGGCTTCTGCCCACCAGCGATTGACGTTGCAATGTCTGTGAATTGCGCAGGAACGCCACGCAACGCAAAAGCCATTTCTTTCGCAGATAGCGAGGTACGCCGAATCTCCATGGACGCGGCTCGTTGCTTCTCTGTGGCCGCGTCAAGTTGTGACAGGTAGGGCTTCAGCGCATCAACACTGACGCCGCGCTGCTTGGCGATGGCTTCGTAGTACGCCGAGGTTCCCCGGGCGCCGGCTTCGGTGGCTGCCGTGGTGCGCTGAATTGAGTTGATGATGCTTTTTGTGGCGCGATCAACGGAGGCGGAGGCGCCATCAGCACCGCTGCCTAGGCCTTTTTCGACCTTCTCACCAGCACGAGCGGCCTCGTCGCTGAGGCTCTTAAACGACTGCTTGGCTTGACGGACGCCAGTTTCCACACCATCGGCGGTGGCAACTACGTCAATCTGATATACGCCATCGGTCATGATTGCTCCGGTCAGGTGCTGCGCATGGCCTTGAGGGCTTCGCGCTCAAGGTGCTGTATGTCTTCAATCAGGCAGTCCGCGTCCTCTCTTGCGAGATTCAGGCGGTCAATCCATGTGAAAAGAACGAGGTAGTTCAGCCCTTCACGGCCCCGGAATGAGTAGGTCCATTGCGTATGGAGGCGTGTGAAGAGATCAACAGCCGGGAAGTTTTCCGGCCAGATTTCGAGGGTGGTGTCGTAATCGGAGAGCTTCAGTCCAAAGGCATCAAGCTCTTTTTCGTCGGGCGGCGGCTCGTACAGTGAGACCGCCGCCGCTGTCAGTTTCCCAAGCGGCCTTCGTTGATGCCAAGGCGATACGCGTCCATGATCGCCATAACGGCGGACGGGACTTCATCGGCAAGTTGCTGGGCATTGATGATGTTCAATTCCGCATCAACATCCCACCCCTCCAAGACTTCGATCAGGTATTCGCCGTTTTTCTCGCGGGTCTTTTCCATGAGGGTTTCCATGGAGAACTGACCATTATTGAGCGGTTCGCCTGCATCTTTGGAAAGGGAATCGACCAGCGCGCCGAATTGGGTGCGGGTGCGGTATTTGAAGACGCATTCGATCTGCCCTTCGGTGCCATCCAACAGCGGGAAGGTGACGGTGCGCTTGAAGTTTTTGGGCGCGTTGCCCAGTTTGATTTTTGCCATGTTTTTTTCTCGTCTGCGTAAAAAGGCCCATGCAGGTGCGACCTGCCGGGCATGAAAAAGCCCGCCGAAGCGGGCTCAGGAGGCAACGTCTTAGGAGGCGTAGCGGACGGGGCGGGCTTGCAGGGCGAAGGTGGCCTTCACCACCATGACCTGACCCTTGTTGAGGGACGGCGTTTCGTTGAAGGAAATCTGGCCGTAGTAGAGGATGAAAGAGCCATCGGGCAGTTGCAGCTTGAGCACGCGGAAGGCGCGAGCATCGGCGGCGGCTTTCAGGGCGATGTAGCCAGGCAGGGAGGGGTCATCGGCGATTTCGAGAGAGATGCTTTGGGCAGAGAACACCGTGGGCAATTGCGTCTCGAAGTTCTGCTCAAGGAAGGAGAAGGTGGCGTATTGCTGGTCTCCACCTTGCGTGGTGAGCCCCATGATCTGGGAAATCTGAGTGAAGCCACCCACCAGCGATGCAGATCCAGTACCGGAGCCCGCAGGGTAAAGGCTGGTCAGACTGGTATCGATGCCGTCAAGGTTGAAGGAGTTGGCAACCGAGCCCGCAACGCGGACGGCTTTCTGGTTCAGATTCGACCAGCCGGAATTCATCAGTACGATGTCGCCATTGGCGAAGCCGTGCGCGGTGGAGGTTGCGACACCGGGATTGGCGTTGGTCAGAGCAGAAACGGTCTTTGCCGAGCCGAGGGTGGTGGAGAGGGTGACGATTGCGCCGTCAGGGAGTTTTGCGCTCATGGAATGGGCCTTTCAGAAATGAAAAAACCCGCCGGAGCGGGTTTGGTGTGAAAGCCCAGAGGGGATTCCGGGCATAAAAAAAGCCGCCCGGATTGCTCAGGGCGGCTTGGTTTTTCTTAGTGCGGGCTTATCGTTCAGCCCAGATAGTGAAGTCTTGGCGGGCGCCTCGAAGTTGGGTTTCTTCGTCGCTTACGGCTGTCATTGCTCCATAGGGGCTGGCTTGGAATACCGTGGCAAGGATGAGCGCCGATTCGATCTGCGCCATCAAGGCGTTGGCCTGTGAGCGGGTTGCGGCCCATACGGTGATCTGCATCCGTGCGTTCCGCTTGTTGAACACGGCGCGCTCAACGTAGGCCGGCGATGCGCCGCCGACTTGCTGCCAGACGGCATAAGGCGCCGTAACAGTTGCCGGGGCGAAGTCGGGGAATGACTGAACAACGCCAGACACAAGGGTTTGCAGATCGGATTCGAGGCTCATTTCTGCGCGCTCAAGTAGTCATCCATGGCGACCTTTGCTGCCGTCTTGGCTTCATGCTTTGCCGCTTCATAGGCAGGACGAAGGAACGGGTGCGCCGGGGCGCGTGAGGTGCCAAACTCAACCATGAATCCATAGGGGCATTTCTTGTGATTCCAGGCGACGTGATAGGTCGCTTTCCCGTATCCGCTGTTGTCCTTTGACATGACCTGATAGATAGAGTCGCGCAGCGTGCCAGCGTTGAAGAGGTACTTTGTTCCATTGATCTTGAACGAGGTGCCGTGAAACCAATGCGGACCACTTGAGACCGGGG
>JBDQLO010000201.1:0-2733 GCA_040262735.1 Fluviibacter sp. | reverse complement strand
CTCTAAAGATCCCGCGGCAGCGTTACATCAGGCCGAGGGCGCACACGCCAAGTAGACCCTAATGGCCTGGATTGTTACCAAATACCTGATCACCGCCGCCGCGGTAGTGTTGATTTCCGAAGTGGCCAAGCGCAGCGATAAATTGGGTGGTTTTGTTGCCGCGTTGCCGATGGTGACTTTTCTGGCGTTGATCTGGCTGTATGTGGAAAAGCAGCCGATTGAGAAAATCTCGAACCATGCCTGGTATACCTTCTGGTACGTGGTGCCCACATTGCCGATGTTTCTGGCGTTTCCTTTCTTGCACGAACGCATTGGTTTTTGGCCGACGATGGCTGCCTGCGTGCTGATTACGGTGGTGTGCTTTGGCGTGTTTTCTCTGCTGGTCAAGCATTTTGGTATCGAGCTTTTGTAAGGACTGTTATGAAACGTTGGTTGTTGGCGCTGGGTATGGCGTCACTATTAATTGGTTGTGCGCCCTCGCTCTTTCCCGTGGAGATGCCCGTAACGGCATCGATCTCGGATTCGGGTGGTACGGCCTCATTGATCCCGTATCAGCCATTAGTAGTCCGTTTGCCGACCAACCCGAGCACGGGTTACGTGTGGTCTTATACCGTGGCCGGCGATGATGTACTGCGTCTAGATACGATTACGGGTGAAGCGCCCGCAAAAGACGGGATGGTGGGTGTGCCGGGCCTGGAGGTCTGGTCGTTCCGGGCGCAGGGATCGGGCCGTGCCGTGCTCACCTATATTTATGCGCGGCCCTGGGAAAAGAATACGTTGCCTGCTAAGACCTTTACACTCAATGTTGAGGTGAGCCCAGCACCTTAGTAGTCGTGCCCAGCCAGGCTAATGCCCCCCGCCCCGCTTGGCGGCCGGTGGCAAAACAGGCGGTAAGAAGATAGCCGCCAGTGGGGGCCTCCCAGTCCAGCATTTCGCCGGCAACAAACACGCCGGGCTTGGCGGTAAGCATAAGATTGGCGTCGAGATTCGTGAAACGGACGCCACCTGCGCTGCTGATGGCCTCGTCGATAGGCCGGGTGGCGCGCACCGTGATGGGCAAAGCCTTGATCGTTGTGGCCAGGGTTTTGAGATCGTTAATTTGTTCTTTGCCGAGTACCTCATAAAGTAATGCCGTTTTGACACCGCTCAAACCCAGTGCTGATTTCAGATAGCTTGATAGCGATTTGCTGCCGCGCCGGCAAAGCAAGTCTAAAACTTGTTCGGCGCTGCGGTTTGGCACAAGATCAATATAAAACGTTGCAGCCCCAGTGGCGTTGATGCTTTCGCGCAATGGCCGAGATAAGGCATAGATCAGATTGCCCTCGATCCCTGCGCGGCTGATCATACATTCGCCCGGTTGATGGTGGTTGTGCCCGGTGAGATCGGTGAAGCGGATGGCGATGGACTTCAAGGGTTCACCGGAGTACTTCTGCTGCAGATGCTTAGACCAAACGACATCGAATCCGCAGTTGGCGCTTTGAAGCGGCGCAACGGCGACGCCCTCTGTCGCAAGCAACGGACACCATGCACCATCGCTACCGAGCTTGGGCCAGCTGGCACCACCCAGTGCGAGAATCGTGGCATCGGGCCGGCGGATGATTGGACCATTTGGCCCTTCGAGCTTGAGAGCGCCCTCATTTGTCCAGCCTAGCCAGCGATGGCGCACATGGAAACGTGCGTGACGCAGACGCAAACGATGGAGCCAGGCGCGAAGCAAGGGGGCGGCTTTCATTTCGGTTGGAAATACCCGACCCGAGCTGCCAACAACGGTGTCGATACCGAGATCCACACACCAGCGACGCAAATCGTCGGGCGTGAATTGATCGAGGCCCGGTTGCAAAAAAGACTGCTCTGGTCCGTAACGCTGGCAAAAGCTGGGGTAGCCCTCGCTGTGAGTGATGTTAAGACCACCAATGCCGGCTAATAGAAATTTTCGACCCACCGAGGGCATGGCGTCATAGACGTCGACGGCCAGTCCTGCCTCGCTGAGGATCTCGGCAGCCATGAGGCCTGCCGGTCCACCGCCAATAACGGCAACGCTTGGGGCAGAAGCAATGGCGGCAGACTCAGTCATGCCGCCATTTTACGCTGCGAAAGGGTTGGCCTTAAGCCGGTGCAGAGCTGCGGATCAGGTAGTCGAAAGCGCCCAAAGAGGCCTTGGCACCCTCGCCCATGGCGATGATGATCTGTTTGTAAGGCACGGTGGTACAGTCGCCGGCAGCGAAGATACCGGTGGCCGATGTTTGGCCATGGTTATCGACCTCGATTTCACCCATTTTGGAAAGAGCCAGCGTGCCCTTCAGCCAGTCGGTATTGGGCAGCAGACCGATCTGAACGAAGATGCCTTCGAGCTCGACGCGAATGTCTTCACCGTTTTCACGGTTCTTGTAGATGAGGCCGTTCAACTTGTTGCCGTCGCCTAGCACTTCCATGGTTTGCGCATTCTTGAGGATCACCACGTTTGGAAGGCTGGCAAGCTTACGTTGAAGCACGGCATCGGCACGCAGTTCGGCACCGAACTCGATCAGTGTCACATGACCGACGATGCCGGCCAGGTCGATGGCGGCTTCGACACCGGAGTTGCCACCCCCCACCACCGCGACGCGTTTGCCCTTGAACAGCGGGCCATCGCAGTGCGGGCAGTAGGCCACGCCCTTGCCACGATATTCTTGTTCGCCAGGCACATTGAGTTCGCGCCAACGGGCACCGGTAGAGAGAATGACACTCTTGGCT
>JBDQLO010000200.1:0-2738 GCA_040262735.1 Fluviibacter sp. | reverse complement strand
GGTCGTCCGTCGCTGCATCCACAGCAGCCGGTGGCATGGTCGACGTTAAGGTTCCGGACATCGGCGACTTCTCGGAAGTACCCGTCATTGAAGTCTTCGTCAAGCCGGGCGACGTTGTCAAAGTTGACGACGCCCTGGTGACGCTGGAATCAGACAAGGCCACGATGGATGTGCCATCATCGGCTGCCGGTACCGTGAAAGAAGTATTGGTCAAACTCGGCGACAAAGTCGGCGAAGGTTCGGTCATCGTCCGCCTGGAAGCCAATGCCGCCAGTGCGAGTACCGCATCTGCAACCCCCGCACCGTCAGCGGTTGTCGCCCCACTGGCCAGCCCTCCCGCAGCGTCAGCGTTAGCACCAGTTGCTGCCGCAGCGACCGGCGTCGCCATCGCGCAACTTCCTAACATTCCTCTCGGCAGTGCCATCCACGCCAGTCCGACGATTCGCGCCTACGCCCGCGAGCTCGGTGTCGACCTGACGCAGGTCAAACCGACCGGTCCGAAGCATCGTATTCTGCGTGAAGACATCACCCGCTTCGTGAAAGGCGCCATGAGCACCGGCGTAGTTCCAGGCAAAACGCCTGCCGCCAGTGGCGGTGGCGCTGGGCTGGATCTGCTGCCGTGGCCGAAAGTCGATTTCGCCAAATTTGGCCCGATTGACGTACAGCCGCTGTCGCGCATCAAGAAGATCTCCGGTCAGAATCTGTCACGCAACTGGGTCATGATCCCGGCCGTGACTTATCACGAAGACGCCGACATCACCGAACTCGAAGCGTTTCGCGTGCAGCTAAACAAGGAAAACGAAAAGGCTGGCGGCGCCAAGCTAACCATGCTCGCTTTCCTGATCAAGGCCTGTGTGAAAGCGCTACAGAAATATCCGGAATTCAATTCATCCCTCGATGGTGACAATCTGGTGATGAAGCAGTACTTTAATATCGCCTTTGCCGCCGACACCCCGAATGGGCTGGTCGTTCCGGTGATCAAACATGCCGACAAGAAATCGGTATTCGAACTGGCACAAGAATCCGGCGACCTGGCTAAACAGGCACGCGATGGCAAACTGAAGCCGGCCGACATGCAGGGTGCCTGTTTCACCATCTCCTCGTTGGGCGGAATCGGAGGCACCTATTTCGCGCCGATCGTGAATGCGCCGGAAGTGGCCATTCTTGGCGTCAATAAGAGCGCCATGAAACCCGTGTGGGACGGCAAGCAGTTCGTGCCTCGCCTAACACTGCCGCTGTCGCTGACGGCGGATCACCGCGTCATTGATGGTGCACTGGCCACCCGCTTTAATGTATATCTGGCTCAAATGCTGGCGGATTTCCGCCGCGTAGCCCTGTGAGGAGCAAAGCATGAGCCAACTCATCGACCTTAAAGTGCCAGATATCGGTGACTTCAAGGATGTTCCTGTAATTGAAGTCTTCGTTAAACCGGGTGATGTCGTTAAAGTCGACGACGCCCTGGTCACATTGGAATCTGACAAAGCCACGATGGATGTGCCGGCCTCGGCCGCTGGCACAGTCAGAGAAGTGCTCGTCAAACTCGGCGACCGCATTGCTGAAGGCACTGTGGTCGTTCGCCTAGAGGCCAGTGATGCGACCTTATCCGCATCCGTCTCAGCCGCCGCATCTGCAACGACGTCCCCATCATCCTCGCCCGCAGCACCCAAAGTGGCCAGTGCGCCGACACCGGCAACCGGATATACCGGCGCAGTCGATATTGAATGCGACATGCTAGTACTCGGCGGCGGCCCCGGTGGTTACTCTGCCGCGTTTCGTGCCGCCGATCTGGGGCTCAACACCGTCATCGTCGAACGCTACGGCAACCTCGGCGGTGTTTGTCTGAACGTGGGCTGTATTCCATCCAAAGCCCTACTGCACATCGCAGGCGTGATGGAAGAAGTGACCCACTTGCACGAACTTGGCATTGTCGAAATGACGTCGGCCAAGGTGTCGGTCGAAAAGTTACGCGAACACAAGATCAAGGTCGTCAGCAAACTAACCGGTGGCCTGGCCGGTATGGCCAAAGGGCGCAAGGTTCAGCAGATTCGTGGCCTGGGTCAATTTATCGATGCCCACCATATGAGCGTCGACGTCACCTCTGGCGATGGCCAGAAGCCTACCGGCGAAAAGAAGACGATTCGCTTCAAGCAGGCCATCATCGCTGCCGGCTCGCAGTCGATCAAGCTTCCGTTCATGCCCGTCGACCCGCGCGTCGTTGATTCAACCGGTGCACTGGAACTCAAAGATATTCCCAAACGCATGCTGGTCGTTGGCGGTGGCATCATCGGCCTGGAGATGGCCACGGTGTATGCAACCTTGGGTACCCAGATTGATGTGGTTGAGTTGGGCTCGGGTCTGATGCCGGGCGCGGATCGCGATCTGGTCAAAGTCTGGGAAAAGATGAACCTGTCGCGTTTCAACCGTGTCATGCTCAATACCAAATGTGTGGCAGCCAAGGCTGACGCATCTGGTATCGCCGTCCAGTTTGAGGGGGCCAACGGCACTGCAACGCCTGACGCCGGTACCTATGACCGCGTTCTGGTCGCCGTGGGTCGCTCGCCGAATGGCGGCAAACTCGCTGCCGACAAGGCGGGCGTCCTCGTTGACGAACGTGGCTTTATCAAAGTCGATAACCAGATGCGTACCAACGTGCCGCACATCTTTGCCATTGGTGACATCGTGGGTCAACCCATGCTGGCACACAAAGCTGTGCATGAAGGCCATGTGGCAGCCGAAGC
>JBDQLO010000199.1:0-2740 GCA_040262735.1 Fluviibacter sp. | reverse complement strand
TCTTTGGAACCAGAGCCGCGTTAAATTGCCCAAAGGCAAGGTTGAAACCACCGGTCACGAGTGGGATGGCCTTGAGGAATATAACAATCCGCTGCCGAAATGGTGGATGTACCTGTTCTGGATTACCGTTATTTTTTCGCTGGCCTATGTATTCCTTTACCCGGCTCTGGGTAATTACAAGGGTGCACTGGATTGGTCGTCGACGGGTCAGTGGCAGAAAGAAGTGAACAAGGCCGACGAACAGTACGGTCCGCTGTTTGCTAAGTATGCGCAAACCCCCGTAGCTGACCTGGCGCAGGATCCGCAGGCGCTGGAAGTAGGCAAGCGTCTTTATCTGACGTACTGCTATCAGTGTCATGGTTCGGATGCGCGGGGTGCCAAGGGTTTCCCGAATCTGACCGACAATGACTGGCTGTATGGTGGTTCGCCGGAAGTCATTCTGCAGACCCTTATTAATGGCCGCAATGGCATGATGCCGCCGCATGCGCATCTGGGGAACGAAGCGATCAAGGATCTGGCGAACTATGTGCGCTCGCTGTCGGGTCTGGCAAATGATTCGCTGGCCGCTGCTAAGGGTAAGGAACTGTTTGCCTCATCGGGTTGTGCTGGCTGTCATGGTGCTGATGCCAAGGGCAATCAGGCGATCGGCGCCCCCAATCTGACTGATAACGTTTGGTTGTACGGCAGCTCGGAAAAAACCATTACGGAAACGATCGTCAATGGTCGCCAGAATATGATGCCGGCGTTTGCCGACCGTCTGAACGAAGGCAAGCTGAAGCTGTTGTCTGCATACGTTTACAGCCTGTCACAGAAGCCTGCCGCCAAGTAATTGTTTATGGCAGATGAGCGCCCTGCTGGTTTCCGGTGGGGCGTTTTATTTTGCGCCTTCCAATCGATATATAAACGCGTAGAATGTTGTTGTTGAAACAGTGCTATGGAAATGATTTATGAGCCAGCAAGAGAAGCCCTCACAACCGTCTTCGGTTAACGCACCTGTCGAGCAGTCGCTTTACGCCAAGCAAAAGAAGGTCTATGCGCGTGAAACGCTGGGCAAGTTCAATTCGCTGCGCTGGTTCTTTGTATTTTTCACACAAGCGATTTTTTATTTTGGTCCCTGGCTGCAATGGAATGGTCGTCAGGCGCTTTTGTTTGATTTGGCGGAACGTAAGTTTTATCTTTTTGGTTTGGTGCTCTGGCCCCAGGACGTGATCTATCTGTCGATCATTCTGCTTTTGTCCGCATTTGGACTTTTCTTGTTTACCGCCATGGCCGGTCGCCTGTTCTGTGGTTATGCCTGTCCGCAAACGGTGTATACCGAGATCTTCATGTGGATCGAAAATCGATTAGAGGGAGACCGTAACGCGCGTATCAAGCTCGATCAGGCACCGATGTCCAGTCGCAAGTTCCGGATCAAAGCGACTAAATTCTTTTTGTGGGGCGTGTTATCGCTATGGACCGGCATAACCTTCGTGGGATTCTTTATGCCCATGAAGGATCTCATGCAGGAATTGGTCACCCTAACCATCAGTGGCTGGTCGGCTTTCTGGGTGTTTTTCTACAGTGCATTCTGTTTCCTTCAAGCCGGCTTTATGCGCGAGCAGGTCTGCAAGTATATGTGCCCGTACGCCCGGTTCCAGGGCGTGATGTTTGACCCGGACACGCTGATTGTGACCTACGATGAAGCCCGGGGCGAGCCCCGGGGCGCACGTCGTAAAACTGATGATCTCAAGGCCAAGGGGCTTGGTGATTGCATTGATTGCAAGGTCTGTGTCCAGGTTTGTCCGACCGGCATCGATATCCGAGATGGCTTACAGTACGAATGCATCGGTTGTGGTTTGTGCATCGATGCGTGTAATGACATTATGGCCAAAATGGACTACCCGCCGGGTCTGATCCGTTATGCCACCGAGAATTCAGTGTCCAAGCAATACACCGCAGGGGAGACCCTGCGTCATGTATTCCGTCCGCGAATTCTGCTTTACACCGTCATTCTGCTGCTGATATTTGCAGCCTTTGTCTATTCGTTAGGTACGCGTATTCCGCTGCGTGTTGATGTTCTGCGCGATCGTGGCGTTATGTCTCGAGAGGTTGGCGATGGCCTCACAGAAAATGTCTACCTGTTGCACATCATGAACATGCAAGACACCGAACGGACCTTTACCGTTAAGCCGGAAGGCCTTGAGGGCATTCGTGTGGATGGTCGCGATGCTTTTACAGTGCAACCGCTCCAAAACGTGACTGAGCCGATCAATGTTCGTGCGCCAGCTGGCGAAGGTAAGCCCGGCGTCAATCCGATCAATTTCGTGATTGTCGATACGCAGAATCCGGATATACGCCGTGACGAAAAATCCACCTTCTTTCAGCCCAATTAAACGCCATGAATGAATTAGGTCAGACCCCACCGGCTCCCTGGTATCGACATCGTTGGCCCTGGATTCTGATGGCCGGTCCGGCTATTGTGATTGTGGCCGGCTTTATTACCGCCTGGCTGGCCATCAAAAGCTATGATGGCCTGGTCGAAGACAACTATTACAAGGTTGGCCTGGCGGTAAATCAGCAGCTTCAGCAGAAGCACCTTGCGGCCCAGTTGGGGCTCAAAGCTGACTTAACCTATGTTGAGGGTCATCGAGACGTGCAGCTGGTGCTGGCCGGATTGCAGCCTGCAGCGCTACCCGACGATATCCGGCTCAAGCTGGTGCATCCAACGCGTAAGGGTGAAGACCAGATCGTTATCTTGCAT
>JBDQLO010000198.1:0-2749 GCA_040262735.1 Fluviibacter sp. | reverse complement strand
GCTGCCTCGCCAGGCGACTTTGACGCCATTCATTCGATTGCCCAGACCGTGCGTGAATCAACGGTCTGTTCGCTGGCGCGTGCCAACGAAAACGATATCCGCCGGGCGGGTGAGGCGATTACTCCTGCACCACGTAAGCGCGTGCATACCTTTATCGCCACCAGTCCGATCCATATGGAAAAGAAGCTTCGTATGACGCCGGATCAGGTGGTCGAACAGGCCGTCAAGGCCATTGGTTGGGCACGCCAGTACACGGACGATGTCGAGTTTTCCGCCGAAGACGCCGGCCGTTCGGATATTGATTTTCTTTGCCGTGTCTTCGAGGCTGTCATCAAGGCGGGTGCAACAACGCTTAATGTGCCGGATACCGTGGGCTATAACGTGCCGGGCCAGTACGCCGAAACGATCCGTCAGCTGATCGCGCGGGTGCCCAACTCAGACAAGGTCATCTGGTCGGTGCATTGTCACAATGACCTCGGTTTGGCCGTGGCCAACTCGTTGGCCGCCGTGATGGCCGGTGCCCGTCAAGTCGAATGCACCGTCAATGGCCTTGGTGAACGCGCCGGCAACGCCTCGCTCGAAGAAATCGTCATGGCCGTGCGTACCCGCGCCGACATTTTCCCGGTGGAAACCGGTATTGATGCCACGCAAATTGTGCCCGCCTCGAAGCTCATTTCGCAGATTACTGGTTACCCGGTGCAACCGAACAAGGCCATCGTTGGTGCCAATGCTTTTGCGCATGAATCTGGTATTCATCAGGATGGCGTGCTCAAGCACCGTGAAACCTACGAGATCATGCGCGCCGAAGATGTCGGTTGGTCGCAGAACAAGCTCGTGCTGGGCAAGCATTCCGGTCGCAATGCGTTCAAGTCGCGCCTGACGGAGCTTGGCGTTGTTCTGGAGACCGAAGACGCCTTGAATGCGGCTTTTGCCAAGTTCAAGGAACTTGCCGACAAGAAGCACGAGATTTTCGATGAAGATCTCCAGGCCTTGCTCTCGGACGAGGCGGTGACTCCCCAGGTCGAATATTACAAACTGAGCTATTCGCAGGTGAAATCTGAAACCGGCGAAACGCCGCATGCACGTCTGACTCTCTCGGTGGGGGGGGAAGAGAAGAAGGGCGAAGCAACGGGTTCTGGCCCGGTCGACGCCACCTTCAAGGCGATCGAGTCTGTGCTGAATAGCGGCAGCGAACTATTGCTCTATTCGGTGAACAACATTACCTCCGGTACCGATGCGCAGGGGGATGTGACGGTGCGTCTTGCCAAGGGTGGGCGTGTAGTGAATGGTAGCGGCGCAGACACCGATATCGTGATCGCCTCGGTCAAGGCCTATCTGAATGCGTTGAACCGCTTGCACAATGAACCTGCCAAACTTAATCCTCAGGAAGGCGTCTGAGATCATCATGAACGAAACCATGAAGCATCAGCACAGCAAGTTGACAACCGATGACGTGCGTATTGCCGCCATCAGCGAATTGTCGCCGCCGGCCACCGTACTTGGCGCGTTCCCGGTC
This sequence comes from Fluviibacter sp., assembly GCA_040262735.1. Lineage (GTDB taxonomy): Bacteria > Pseudomonadota > Gammaproteobacteria > Burkholderiales > Rhodocyclaceae > Fluviibacter. The sequence continues at coordinate 1,233 of JBDQLO010000198.1, read as the reverse complement.
ACAGCCGCTGTCGCGCAGCGTGTGACAGCGGCCCGCCAGGGAATCCACCGCGTGCTGCACGGCGCAGACGATCGCCTGGTCGTGGTGATTGGCCCGTGTTCGATTCATGATACCGATATGGCGCTGGACTATGCACGCCGTTTGGCCGTTGCTGCGGAGCGACTGTCTGACGATCTGCTCGTCGTGATGCGGGTCTACTTTGAAAAACCGCGGACGACGGTAGGTTGGAAAGGGCTGATCAACGACCCGCATCTCGATAACAGCTTCGACATCAACGAAGGGCTGCGCCGTGCCCGCAAACTGCTGCTAGATATCAATGCTATCGGCTTGCCGTGCGCCACCGAGTTTCTCGACATGATCACGCCGCAATATGTGGCAGATCTGATCAGCTGGGGGGCGATCGGTGCCCGCACGACCGAGTCACAGGTGCATCGTGAATTGGCTTCGGGCCTGTCGTGTCCGGTCGGTTTTAAGAATGGTACAGACGGTAACATCCGAATCGCGATGGATGCGATCCGTTCGGCGCAGTCGCCCCATCATTTTCTGTCGGTGACCAAATCGGGCCATGCCGCGATCGTTCAGACCTTAGGCAACGAAGATTGTCATGTGATTCTGCGCGGTGGCAAAGAGCCCAACTATGATGCGGCCAGCGTGGATGCGGCTTGTACCGAAATGGCCAAAGCGGGCGTGCCGGCACACGTAATGATCGACTTCTCGCACGGCAACAGCCGTAAAGAGTTCCAGCGTCAGATGGAAGTCGCCGCCGATGTGGCGAGACAGCTCGCCGCAGGAGAAGAGCGCATCATGGGTGTGATGGTCGAGTCGCATATTCATGCCGGTCGTCAGGATCTGGTCGCCGAAAAGCCACTGGCTTATGGCGTCAGCATTACCGATGCCTGTATTGACTGGGATGACAGCGTTCGATTGCTGGATGTGCTGGCCGAGGGTGTGCGCCAGCGCCGTTTGGTGCTGGCTGACAAATAATCAGTGACGCTCCTAACAAAAAACCCGGTCTTGTGACCGGGTTTTTTCATGCTAGAGCGCCGACGCTACGCGCGACGCGTATTCTTCCAGAGCACATCACCTTTACCACCGGCATGGTTGATGGTTCGGCCAATGACGAACAGGAGATCTGACAGGCGATTCAGATACTGACGCGCATGATCGGATACCGCTTCGTTATGCCCGAGATGCACGATCGAACGCTCGGCTCGCCGGCAGATCGTCCGGGAT
>JBDQLO010000197.1:0-2752 GCA_040262735.1 Fluviibacter sp. | reverse complement strand
GGACAACGGCAACGACTACTTCCCGCCCACCACCTGGCAGATCTCCAACTTCAACGCCGGCACCGGTGCGGGCAACGTCATCCCCGGCAACCTGAACCTCAAGTTCAACTTCCGCTTCGCCACCGCCAGCACGGCCGAAGGCCTCAAGCAGCGCGTCGAAGACCTGCTCAAGCGCCACGGCCTGGAATACGACATCACCTGGACGCTGGGCGCCAAACCCTTCATCACACCCGATGGCCCGCTGGCCGATGCCGCGCGCCACGCCATTAAAACCGTCACCGGCATCGACACCGAACTCTCCACCACGGGTGGCACTTCGGACGCACGCTTTATTGCCGAAATCGCCGAGCAGATCATCGAACTGGGCCCGGTCAACGCCTCAATTCACATGATTGATGAACACATCGACGTGGCTGCCCTGCCCGAACTGGCCAACATCTATAAACAGATCTTCGTCCAGCTGCTCAAATGACCGCGCCAGACAACAACGTCGCCGCCTTTTACGAAGCCGCCGTCGAACAGCTGAACCAGGCCGATCTTAGTTATGGTCACGGCTGCACCTGCCCCGAGGACGAAGTAGCCTGGCTCATCAGCGCCTCGCTCGATGTGCCCTTCGATGAACTCGACAAGCACTGGTCGCAAGCACTGTCGGAGGCCGATCGCACCACGTTGCAACAGCGTCTGAACGAACGATGCGAGACAAAAGCCCCACTCGCCTACATCCTGGGCGAAGCCTGGCTTGGGCCTTACATCTTTAAGATTGATCGCCGCGTCATCGTACCGCGTTCATTCATCGCCGAACTGCTCATGGACGACATGGCACCCTGGATCCAGAATCCAGCCACCGTCACCCATGTCGCGGATATCTGCACCGGGTCCGGCTGTCTGGCCATTGTGGCCGCGCTGCATTTCCCCAACAGCCAGGTCGACGCCATCGACCTCTCGCCCGCTGCCCTGGAAGTCGCACGCATCAACGTCGATATGTACGGCATCGGCGACAGACTCCAACTGCACCAGGGCGACCTCATGAGCCCGGTACTGGATCAGCAGTTCGACCTCATCATCAGCAACCCGCCCTATGTCGATGCGGCATCGATGAGCAGCTTGCCTGCCGAATACCAGCATGAACCAGCAATGGCACTGGCCGGCGGCAAGGAGGGCCTCGACCTCGTGCATACCCTGCTGCGTCAGGCCGCCAAAACGCTCAAACCCGGCGGCTGGCTGGTTGTGGAAATTGGCCACAACCGCGATGTGATGGAAGCCACCTACCCCGATCTACCACTCGTTTGGCTTGATACAGCAGGCGGCAGCGACTTTGTCTTCCTCATCGACCAGGCATCGCTACAAAACCTGCAGCAACCTTGACGGCAAAGCCCTAATTCCGCTATAGTCTTGGACTTCTCGGGGCGTAGCGTAGCCCGGTTATCGCGCCTGGTTTGGGACCAGGAGATCGTGAGTTCGAATCCCACCGCCCCGACCAGTTTCCCAGCAGTTCCCAGTAGTAGCGCGTTGAAGTGAGGCGCCTGTAGCTCAACCGGATAGAGCAACGGCCTTCTAAGCCGTAGGTTGTGAGTTCGAGTCTCGCCAGGCGCGCCAAAAGTTTTGCAGTACCAATGGCGGTCGTAGTTCAATTGGTAGAGCACCGGGTTGTGATCCCGGGTGTTGCGGGTTCGAGTCCCGTCGATCGCCCCAAGCATTCAAGAAACCCGTCCTTGTGGCGGGTTTTTTATCGAGCGGATGCGCGTCTAAAAGTTTTATTCCAATAAATTCCGGGCGCATAATGGTCGCTATGCGCTACCTATTCATCACCCCCCTACTCTTCACTTTGTCCGCCTGTGGCGGCGGTGTTTTCGAACGACCCTTGCCCGATGGGCGTATGTCGCACTACATCAGCTGCAATGGTTACGAAAAAACCTACGAGCGCTGTTATGCCGAAGCCAACGAGCGCTGCGGCGCTGCGGGCTTCGACGTGTTGCAGCACGACCGCTTTACCGAGAGCGAGTCAGAAGTTGGCGGCACTGCCATCTCTTACGGACAGGCGATCTGGATTGCGTGTAAAGCCACGAAGCAGTAATCATCTTTGACTTCCGTTAGCAAGACGGATACGCCCACTGGCCGTCGACAGCAGCAAACTACTGCTGATCAACACAAAGGCGAGAAATGTTTTCAATACAATGCTCCTCATGCGCCCACCAGGGCCATAGAGACATCGTAGCGGCCGAGAGTCTCACCAGATGAGACTGTCAAATTACTTTTACACCCCAATATCTTCGTTCCAGAGTTCGGGCTTGGCGGCGATAAAGCCTTGCATCAGGGCGATGCATTTTGCGTCCTGAATGACTTCAACGCTGATGCCGCGGGCACACAACAAGTCTTCGTCGCCCATGAAGGTCCGGTTTTCACCGACGACCACTTTGGGGATGCCATAGAGCAGGATGGCGCCAGTACACATGGGGCATGGCGAGAGCGTGGTGTACAGAACGGATTCTTTATAGACGCTGGCCGGTAGGCGTCCGGCGTTTTCAAGGGCGTCCATCTCGCCATGCAGAATGGCGCTGCCCTGCTGTACGCGGCGGTTGTGGCCGCGGCCGATAATCTGGCCGTTGTGAACCAGCACCGAGCCGATGGGGATACCACCCTCGGCCAGGCCTTGCCGGGCTTCGTCGATGGCCGCTTGCAGAAAGACGTCCATGACTGAGGCGTTATTGACGCAGGGTTTTCGGGTCGATGTAGTTACAACCGCCGCCGCTGT
>JBDQLO010000196.1:0-2756 GCA_040262735.1 Fluviibacter sp. | reverse complement strand
TCAAGACCTATGCGGACATGAAGGGCAAGATCGTGAACCTGCTGAACAAGGGTTCGGGCAGTGAAGTCAACTGCCGGAACATCATGGGCGGTGCCGGTATCCTCGAGGAAATCGAAGTCCGCAACCTTGGTTTCAGTGACTCCGCCCGTGCGCTCGGCGATCGCCAGATCGACGTCTTCTGCTCGGCTGGTGCACCGTTCACCATTCCGGCCCTGACCCAGCTCTCGATCACCAAGCCGGTGCGCTACATCAGCCTCACCGATGCGGAACAGGCTGATGTCATCGAAAAGAGCCCGTTCTATGCGCCTGTAACCATTCCGGTCCAGCCGGACGTGAAAGGTATGACCGAGCCGGCCAAGACGATCGGTTATGACGTCTTCTGGATGGTCAACAAGAGCGTCTCCGACGAAGCTGTCTATGACATGCTCAAGGTGGCTGCCGATCCGGCGAACCTCGAGAAGCTGTCTGCGACGGCGGCTTACTGGAAAACCCTCAGTGGTAACTTCGAGAATCTGAAGCCGCTGAAGATTTCGGTCCATCCGGCTGCTGCGAAATATTGGGCAGAGCGCGGCGTTAACGTGCCCGCAGAAGTCGTCCAGGGCTACTAGCCAAAACCGGGTATCCGAAATGTCGGATACCGACCAGCGAGTATAGCGACTGGGCGCGGAGAGAATTAATCTCTCCGCGCCTCGTTCGCATCCGCTCAAAATCCAATTCACAAATCTGATACCGGGCAAAACGTCATGGCCAGCCGCACCGTCAACGTCCTCATGAATATCGGCATTCTCAGCGATGAGATGACGCCACCCCGAAACATGACCGGCATCGTGAAGCTTCTTTTCTCGGTGATCGCGGTTTCCTACTCCTACTTCTTCCTCCACATCTCTTTCTTTGGCCCACCCGTTGAGGGTGTGTTCCGTGGAACCTTCTTCCTCGGCGTGGCCGTGATGTCGCTGTTGCTGTTCAAGGGACGGCAGCAATCTTTCCGCGAAAAAATCGTCTGGCTGGACGAGTTCTTCGCGGTGGCGAATCTTTTCATGATGGGGGCGGCGTTTGCGGTCCTGGCACATTGGTATTTCACCGGGCAGGTTGAACTCTGGCGCCGCTACACCGGCACCGAAGTGCAGATTGTCGGCCTGATCGGTGGCCTGATCGGCGTTGCGATCTATGTATTCGAAGGCTGGCGCATCAAGCAGCGCGACGGCTTTGCAATCTCCGACGTGATTTTCCTGGCTGGCGCGATCATGTCGGTGCTCTGGTGGATCACCAACCTGGATGAACTCCGGACGAATATCGGCTCGCTGGTTGTCGCACCGCTCGTTATCTATGCGATCATTCTGTCTGCCGTCAGCTTCGAGATTGCGCGCCGGATCGTCGGACCACTGATCCCGTTCCTGGGCTTCCTGTTCTTCATCTACTCCTTTGAAGCCGTCGGTCAGGCCATGCCCGGCATTCTCCAGCATCTCGGTTTCCGCACCGCGCGTGTGATGGAGTTCCTGATGCTGTCGACCGAGGGCATGTTCGGCCTGATCACCAATACCTTTGCGACCTTCATCGTGATCTTCGTGATCCTGGGCGCCTTCCTTGAGAAAACAGGCCTGGGTGCCGTCATCATCAATTCGGCTTACCGGCTGACCGGCGCAAAAACCGGCGGTCCAGGCCTGGCGGCCGTGATCAGCAGCGGTTTCTTCGGCATGATTTCGGGCAGCGGCGTGGCCAATGTCATGACCACGGGCACCTTCACCATCCCGCTCATGAAGCGGGTCGGGTATCGGCCGGAATTCGCCGGCGGCGTGGAGGCTGCGGCTTCGACCGGTGGGGCCTATATGCCGCCGATCATGGGCGCGGGGGCGTTCCTGCTCGCCGAGCTGACCGAGACGCCGTATATCGACATCATCACGATCGCAATCATCCCCGCGACCCTCTACTATCTGTCGGTCGGCCTGATCGTCTATTTCCGGGCGGTGCGCAACCGCCTGCATGGCGTGCCGGTGAACGAGTTGCCGCCGTGGTCGGAGATCGTCCCTCGGTTGCATCTACTGCTCCCGATTCCGTTCATGGTCTACCTGCTGGTCATCGGGGATTCTCCCTTCCTGGCGGCGGCCAAGACGATCGTCGTGATCATGATGCTGAAGGCCATCGACCTGTTGATGTCCATCCCGACGTCACGGTCAAAGACGTCGTGGAAGCTCTACTTCGCAATTTCCGTCGGTTTTGCGGTGCTGGTCTATTTCTTCGGCATGCAGGTAGGTGCGCCGTTCTCTTGGCTGGTCGAGGACTATGTCGGGATCGGCATTTCGGATGCTTTCTTCTGGCTGCTGATTGTCTTCATCATTCTGAAAGTCGGCGAAATTCTGATCATTGGACGTGACGAAACCGAAGCCGCGCGGATCGACGCCCAGGAGGACCAGGAATTCGTCGGTGTTCATGTCCAGTCCGAAACGATGACCGGACTGAAGGATGTCGGGGTCGAACTGGTCCGCAACTTCTGGGATTCCATGGAAGCGGGTGCACGCAATACGCTTGTCGTGAGCTGTATCGCAGGTGTGCTCGGCATTCTGCTGGCAGCTGCAACCCAGAGCGCGCTTCCCAACAAGGTTGGCGAGCTTCTGGTGCTGGCCAGTGGTGGCTATCTGGGGATCGCGATCTTCTTCGTCATCATCGCCGGCTATATCGTCGGAATGGGACTGCCGATCGCGGCAAGCTACGTGATCCTGGCCGTGTTTGCTGGTGGTGCGCTGACGGATCTGGGCGTG
>JBDQLO010000195.1:0-2759 GCA_040262735.1 Fluviibacter sp. | reverse complement strand
TGACGGCGACGGTGCCGCTCCGGGTGTCGGAACGCAACGCGCCCTCATGGGCGGCCGCATCAATCCCCAGGGCGAGCCCACTGATGATGCAGAAGCCCGCATCGGCCAGAGTTTTAGAGAATGCGCGTGCGTTTTCAATACCCTGAGGCGTGGCGTTGCGGCTACCGACCACGCCAATGGCGGGATGATTCAAGTAAGCAGGATCCCCATTCACATAAAGCAGACTGGGCGGATCGGTTGATTCGAGCAGGCGTTGCGGGTATGCGCTGTCGGCGAGGGTTACGACGTGGTGACCGGGCTCGGTCAGCCAGGCGCGTGTCTTTTCGATGAGCGTTTGTTGCGCTTCGTGTTGACAACCCTCAAACAGTGTTTGCGCCAGTTTGATCCCAATGACCCCGGCAATGGCGCTCAGGCCGGCATCAAACACCGCAGACGGTGCGCCAAAAGCCGAGAGCAATTGTTGCTGGGCACGCGGCCCTATGCCCGCCGGCAGCGTGAGGTTGAGCCAGGCATACAGATCGTCGTCGACCGGGTTGAGCACCATGATTAATTCCTGATAGGCGTTGGTCGCACCTGGTCGCCGACTTGAATCGGCTGCGTAGCGACGCGAAGGCGAACGATCGAGACATCGGGATAAGCGGCGGCAACAACCCCGCTGCCAATGCGATGGCCGGGCGCCTTGGTGCGGAGAATGCCCGGGTTGTCGTCGATCACGCTGGCGCTATTGTTCTCCCGGGCCTCAACGGGCTGGTCCAGCTTACGGCCATACGTGGTAACAGGTGGCCGCCAGAGCGAAACAGACCGCCCAGCCGTGAGCCCTGCATGGCAACCGCCCGAAATGATGACCAAATCCAGTGAGGTCGAGAGCGGATCTGCCAGGACATTGCTTGAAACCAGGGCGATGACCTTGACGTCGTCGGCATCCGAAGTCGGGTCTGGTTTGGCCGCTGCCGGTTTATCACAGGGACTGGATTCCCATTCCTTGGCGTCGCGTTCAGTCATGAGGCTGTCCCCGCGCGAGACTTCCTGGCGCACCGACTGCAGTCGCACCCAGGCGACACCCGGTTCATCGGGGTCGGCGATTTCCTCATTTTCAGAAAGGCGTTGCAACGTTCGGCCACGCCCCACGGGCACCGCCAGCACACCGAGTTGGCGATCGCCATCCCTCAGGCGTAGCCCCTGCCGGAAAAGCAGTACGCCGGTATCGGGGGGCAATCGATCCTGACTGTCTGCGAGGCGGATACGGATGATGCTGCCGCGATCCATGATGCGTTGTTGTGTCGTTGCACCAGTGACTCGTCCGAGTTTGGCAAAGACCGCCTCGGGCACAATGAGCGGCAGACCCAGGGTTTGAGCGAGCGCTAAGGACGATAGACCAAAGGTGAGTGTGCTGACCAAAAAAAGGCGCAGAGGTAATCGTCGATTGAAATTAAGTCGCATCGCTATAATATGTCGGTAACAAGGCCACCGTGTGTCGGTTGCCCGATCAGCTTAAATCATTTTATACAGTCTGCAGCAAGACACGTTGCTCAGCCTGCCACTAAATTTGCCATGGCCCTGCTCCCGATTTTACGTTTTCCTGATGAACGGCTCCGTACCGTCGCCAAGCCGGTGGCGGTGTTTGACGCCGCGTTGCGCCAGCTGACCCAGGATATGGCCGAGACCATGTACGAGGCCCCGGGCATTGGCTTGGCAGCCACCCAAGTCAACGTGCATCAGCGCGTGGTGGTCATCGATGTGTCGGAAGATCAAACTGACCTTCAGGTATTTATTAATCCGGTGATCGAAGAGGTCAGCGGGATGCAGACCTATGAAGAAGGCTGTTTGTCGGTACCGGGGATCTACGATAAGGTCGATCGGCCGTCGGATGTGCGCGTGCGCTATCAGGATCTGGACGGCAAAGCGCAGGTGCTGGAAACGGGCGGTCTGCTCGCCGTCTGTATTCAGCATGAAATTGATCACCTGAATGGCAAGGTGTTTGTCGACCACTTGTCACAGCTCAAGCAGACGCGCATCCGCAACAAGTTAGTCAAGCAGGCCAGGCATACGGCCTGAGGATCGCCGAATGGCTCTACGCGTAGGTTTTGCCGGTACACCGGCTTTCGCCCAAAAAGCCTTGCAGGCTATTTTGGAGGCCCATTTTGAGGTGGTGGTTGCACTAACGCAGCCGGACCGCCCTTCGGGGCGAGGCATGCAGCTGGCACCATCGCCGGTAAAAACACTGGCGTTAAGCCGAGGCATTCCGGTTGAACAACCGGCATCGTTGCGCACCGACGAAGCACAAGCCCTGTTGCACGCTTATCACCTGGATGTGCTGGTGGTCGTGGCCTATGGACTTATCCTGCCTCAAACGGTGCTGGAGATGCCACGTGCGGGTTGCCTGAATATTCATGCCTCGCTGTTACCGCGCTGGCGCGGTGCGGCACCGATTCATCGGGCCATTGAAGCTGGCGATGCCGAGACCGGGGTCTGCATCATGCAGATGGATACCGGGCTGGATACGGGGGCAGTGGTGGATGAAGCGCGCTTACCCATTCTGCCGACGGAAACCACGGCACAACTGCTTGATCGCCTGGCAGCGCTAGGCGCTGAGCGCATCGTGGCGGTTTTGCAAAAACTGGCCGCAGGCGAAACACTGGTTGCGCAGGCTCAGCCCGAGGTCGGCGTGACCTACGCGCACAAACTGGAAAAGGCCGAGTCGCGGCTAGAGGTCTCGGCACCCGCACCCCTGCTGGATCGAAAGATCCGGGCCTTTAACC
>JBDQLO010000194.1:0-2762 GCA_040262735.1 Fluviibacter sp. | reverse complement strand
GTCAGATCCAGTGCGCCCTGCCCGGCTATACATTGCTGGTGGTGGACGATGTACTGTATACCGGAAGTTCTTTGTTGCGGGTGATTGAGTGGCTGAATACCAAATCACCCAAGGCGATTTATACGGCGGTTCTGGCGGATCGACATGTGGCGCATTTGCCGATCAAGGCTGATGTGGTGGGCGTACACCTGCAGGTGGCTCCGGGTGATGTGGTCGAGTGTCATGTCCCGCCCTATGAGCCATTGTTTCAGATCGAACTATTGCGACTAGATCATGCTGTTTGAAGATCGGGCCGATGCTGGCCGCCAGTTGGCAAAGGCGTTAGAGGCTTACCGCAACCAGAACCCGCTCATCTTGGCTATTCCCCGAGGTGCGCTCCCCATCGGCCGTATCGTTGCCGAAGCCTTATCAGGTGAACTGGATGTGGTGTTGGTGCGTAAACTGGGTGCGCCTTATAACCCGGAGTTTGCGGTTGGTTCGGTAGGCGAGTCTGGTCATGTGATGGTCGCTGATTATGCGCAACGTGCTGGCGCCGACAGCCCGTACGTCGCCGAAGAGGTGGCTCGTCAACTGGAGACGATTCGTCGACGCCGGGCGATGGTTGATCAGGCACATTCGCCGATCTCTGCTGTAGAACGTACCGTCATTGTGGTTGACGATGGGCTGGCAACCGGGGCCACCATGGCTGCAGCGCTTCATGAAGTCCGCGCTCGTCAACCCGCTCAACTGGTGTGTGCAGTTCCGGTCGGGTCGCCGGATGCCGTGGCCCGTGTTCGTCCGTTGTGCGATTCGCTGGTCTGTCTTCATGTTGCGCCAGATTTTGGTGGGGTGGGACAGTTTTATCGGGATTTCCGGCAGGTTGAAGACGCAGAGGCGCTGGCGTTGCTGAAAGGTACCGAATGAATTTGAGCCAGACGGCCGCCCGTGTGACAGCGACGTCCGCCATCCCTATGGTGACGAAACTGTTTCTGACGCTCTATGTGGCGGTGTTGGTCCCGATTTACCTCAGCACCTATGGCCCGACCAACTTTTTGTTCTTTTGTGACATGGCACTGCTGCTGACGCTGGTGGCCATGTGGCGTGGCAGCGCATTGCTGGTTTCTGCAGCGGCCGTGGGCATATTGTTGCCACAGCTGCTGTGGGCCTTGGACTTTCTCGCGACCTTGATCGGATTACCCAACACCGGGATGACGGACTATATGTTCCAGGAGTCGATTCCCCTGCATGTGCGCTTTTTGTCGTTCTTTCATTTCTGGTTACCTTTTTTATTAATTTGGCTCTTAGGAAAGACCGGATACGACCATCGCGGCTTGCCGTTATGGATGGGGTTGGCGTTGACCTCGTTGTATATCTGTTATTTCTTTATGCCCGCACCACCGGCTCCGGCGCATAACCCGGCGTTGCCTGTAAATATCAATTATGTCTATGGATTTAGCGACCAGGCCACACAAAGCTGGATGCCCGAGGCCTTATGGTTTGTGGTGTTGCAGCTCATGCTGGTGCTTCTCGTGTTCCTGCCGTCGCACTGGGTGCTGAAGCGCCTTTATCCGCCCTGCCTGAGCTCGACGGATGGCGAAACCTCTGGCTGAGGGGTTTGGCTTTGCCAGTGTCTGACCCATGGGGTAAGATGCCCATAGGATATTTGTGGTTTATTTGGAGAAACACATGCGTAAGTCGATGCAAGCAGGTTTTACACTAATCGAACTCATGGTCGTGATTGCCATTGTCGGTATTCTGGCCGCTGTGGCGTTGCCGGCGTACCAGAACTATACGATTCGCGCCAAGGTGTCTGAAGGACTCCTGGCCGCATCGGCCTGTAAGGTGTCTGTCACTGAAGCGGTCCAGAGCGGTAATACGACGATTCCGGCCAATCTGTGCTCGGGAAGCACCCAGTATGTCGAAAGCGTGGTTTCGGGTGGTGACGCCGGTAACGCGACTGTCACCGTTACGATGAAGGGTATCGACAAGAACGTGGATGGTAAAACAATTGTTTATACCGGTGCGGTGGCCAATGCCACGATTTCGGCCTGGTCCTGCACGTCGTCACTGGAACAGAAATATCTGCCTTCGGGTTGTACCGGCAAGTAACTAAATTCGCTTCGGCCAGAAGCCGTTGGGGCGCTTGCTCCCAACGGCTTTTTTGTTACTGGCCTAATGCGTGAAACAGGGCGTAACCGCGGGCCGCTTTACTCTCGTCGGTCGGTTGGAGTGACACCTGTGTTTGTAACCGGGCGGCCAGTAATGACAGGGCGGTGACATCGCCGGATTTGAGTTCAAGCTCGAGCTCGCAAAGGGGCGCCTGCCCTTGGCGACCATAGCGTTTCGCCTGAATGACGCCACGATCGAGCGCTACTTCGATATCGCTGTGGTAGACCGGAATGCGCCAACTCAGGCGTTCAAAGTCGGTTGTAAATACCGGTACGAGTTGCCTGGCGACAGCCATTAACGCGCTGGCGAGCGGGGCGTCATCCACGAGTGTGCGGAAATCAAAGGTGCCCGGGGAGGTGGGCGCTTCCCACTCCCTGCGGCGGCTAAGCCCTTCGAGGCTTTCCCCAGCAGTTTTTACAGTGAGTAATGTATGACCATTCACCTGCCGTTCGCGTACGGCGATCTTTTGACGCGCAAGTGCAAGATCGTTTGTATCGAAGTAGGTGTTGGTCAGGTGTTGGCGCCTGGGGGCGGTGGCCAGCAATGGGTGTTGCCGCAGGTCTGCCACGGCTTCAGGCGCGATATTCAGTTTGAGTTCGGTTTCTGTGCCCATG
>JBDQLO010000193.1:0-2775 GCA_040262735.1 Fluviibacter sp. | reverse complement strand
TTGTCGACCAGGTAGGCAACAGTGCCATTGGGGTCGATACCCGGGGTCGCAGCGTGCGCAACGGTAGCACCCACGCCCAGGCCGGCAACGATTGCAGCCAGGACGGCTTGCTTAGCAGAAATACGCATGGTCATTCCTCATTCGTGTTGTGATGGATAACAGCAGGAACGGGCACTCCTTGTGAGCACACCTAACCTCTGAAGCGATTTTGCCATAATCTGGCCTTAAGAGAAACCTCTTCCTCTGAAATTTGGACGAGCTGTTTCTTTTTTACAACACTTTGGCCGTTGACCCAGACATCGGTCACGTGCTCCCGACCGGCGGCATAAATAAGATGAGAAGCCGGATCAAAAACCGGCAGCGTGGCCGGGGTATCGAGACGGATCGCACAAAGATCGGCCTGTTTGCCCGGTATCAGTGATCCAATCCGGTCGGCCAGTCCCAGCGCGCGGGCACCGCCCAGCGTGGCCATCTTGATCAGTGTGTGGGCCGCAAACAGGCTGGCATCGTGACGGGTGCCCTTGGCCAGCAGCCCGGCCAAGCGAACTTCGCTCAATAGATCCAGGCGGTTGTTACCCGCGGCCCCATCGGTGCCTAGGCTCATGTTGATCCCCGCCGCTGCTATGTCGGGCGTGCGTGCGATGCCGGAGGCCAGTTTTAGGTTGGCCGTGGGGCAGTGCGCCATATGGACGTTATGGCGCGCTAAGGTTTCGATATCCGCGTCATTGAGCGCGACTGCGTGCACGGCCAGGGTTTGCGGCCCCAGAATACCCAGGCGCTCCAGGCGGGCGATGGGTCGTTCACCATACTGAACGAGGCTTTGGTCGACCTCGTGCTGGGTCTCGTGCACATGAATATGAATACCCAGGTTGGTCTGGGCGGCCAGTGTGGCGACGCGCTCAAAAGTGGCGTCCGACACGGTATAGGGCGCGTGCGGTGCCAGCATGAACGACAGGCGCGGGTGGTCACGCAGCGTGTCGCGAACCGCCAGACCTTTATTCAGGTAATCGTCGGCATCGTGCCCGTAGGCGCTGGCCACATCAAAGGCCAGAATCCCCAGGCTGGCGCGAATGCCGGCCTGATCAATCGCCTCAAAGGCGGCCTCCGGAAAGAAATACATGTCATTAAAGGTAGTGATGCCCGCTTGCAGCATCTCAGCGCAGGCCAGCAGGGTGCCATCGCGCACCATCTCGGTGCCTACCCAGCGGCTTTCGAGCGGCCAGATGGCGTTTTCGAGCCAGGCCTGAAGCGGTTGGTCATCGGCGATGCCGCGCATCAGGGCCATGCCGGCGTGACAGTGCGTATTGACCAGCCCGGGCATCAGAAGATGCTCGGCAAGGTCTTCGGTTTGCGTGGCCAAATAGCACTGCGCCGTCTCTGCACGCGGTGTCAGCGCAACGATTTGTCCCTCATGGATCACCAGATCGTGGTTCTCGAGGACCAGATTGGCGGGTTCAACAGGGATGATCCAGCGCGGACGCAGGATCAGATCAACCAAGAGGGGTGGTGCGTGGTCGGGCATGCTCGCCATGTTAAACTTGAACGATTTTTCCGGAAACCGCTTTTGGCGGGTTTTTTACTGGAAAACGCCTCTCACCGAACCATTTTTGCCCTGCCACGAAAGCGTTATGGACAATTTCGCCAAAGAAACACTCCCGATTAGCCTCGAAGACGAGATGCGTCGTTCGTATCTGGATTACGCCATGAGCGTGATCGTAGGCCGGGCACTCCCGGACGTGCGCGACGGCCTCAAGCCGGTGCACCGTCGTGTGCTGTTCGCCATGCACGAACTCAATAACGACTGGAACAAGGCTTACAAGAAATCGGCGCGGGTGGTGGGTGACGTCATCGGTAAATATCACCCGCACGGCGACACCGCGGTCTATGACACGATTGTCCGGATGGCGCAGGACTTTTCGCTGCGTTACATGCTGGTTGACGGTCAGGGTAACTTTGGCTCGGTCGATGGCGATAACGCCGCGGCGATGCGGTATACCGAAGTCCGTATGGCCCGTATCGGCCACGAGCTGCTTGCGGATATCGATAAAGAAACCGTCGACTTCGGCCCGAACTACGACGGTTCGGAACAGGAACCGCTGATTCTGCCGGCGCGTATCCCGAATCTGCTGATCAATGGGTCGTCAGGGATTGCCGTCGGTATGGCAACCAATATTCCGCCGCACAACCTGTCGGAAGTGCTGGCCGCCTGTCAGGCACTGCTGGCCAACCCGGATCTGACCATCGATCAGCTGATCGACATCGTCCCGGCACCGGATTTCCCGACCGCCGGCATTATTTATGGCGTCTCGGGTGTTCGCGATGGGTATCGCACCGGTCGTGGTCGTGTGGTCATGCGCGGCAAGACGCACTTCGAAGATCTGGACAAATCGGGCAACCGTCAGTCGATCATCATCGACGAGCTGCCCTACCAGGTGAACAAGCGCACCCTGCTCGAAAAGATTGCCGAGCTGGTTAACGAGAAGAAGATCGAAGGCATCTCGGAAATCCGTGATGAATCCGATAAATCCGGTATGCGCGTGGTGATCGAGCTCAAGCGTGGCGAAATCCCCGACATCATCTTGAACAACCTGTACAAGATGACGCAGCTGCAGGATACCTTTGGTATGAACATGGTGGCGCTGGTCGATGGCCAGCCGCGCCTGCTTAACCTCAAGCAGATGCTGCAATGCTTCCTGGCGCACCGCCGCGAAGTGGTAACACGCCGCACGGTGTTCGAACTGCGCAAAGCGCGTGATCGTGGCCACATCCTCGAAG
>JBDQLO010000192.1:0-2788 GCA_040262735.1 Fluviibacter sp. | reverse complement strand
CGTGACCCTGGTCGCAATTGGTAACGGCACTGCCAGTCGTGAAACCGACAAGCTCGTCGTTGATGTCATGAAACAGTTCCCCGAACTCAAGTTGGCCAAAATGGTCGTCTCCGAGGCGGGCGCCTCAGTCTATTCCGCCTCCGAACTTGCCGCTCGCGAATTCCCCGAGCTGGATGTGTCGCTACGGGGCGCGGTGTCCATCGCCCGCCGTCTGCAGGATCCGTTGGCTGAACTGGTGAAGATCGAACCCAAATCGATTGGCGTTGGCCAGTATCAGCATGACGTCTCGCAACTCAAGCTGGCGCGCAGCCTGGATGCAGTGGTCGAAGACTGCGTTAATGCGGTTGGCGTCGACGTGAATACAGCCTCTGCCCCACTGCTCACCCGCATCTCCGGTTTGAACGCCGGATTGGCCAGCAATATCGTCAGCTACCGAGACACGCATGGTGCGTTCAAGACACGTGCGGAACTGCTCAGCGTCCCACGCCTGGGGGATAAGACCTATGAGCAGGCCGCCGGCTTTCTTCGTATTCGCGACGGTGAGAACCCGCTCGATGCGTCGTCCGTTCATCCGGAAGCCTATCCAGTCGTTGAAAAGATTCTCGGCGACATCAAGCTGCCCATCAAAGACGTGATGGGCAACAATGGTGTCCTGCGCTCACTCAGCGCCGCCAAGTACACCGATGAGCGCTTTGGGCTCCCCACCGTACAGGACATCTTCAAAGAACTTGAAAAACCCGGTCGCGACCCGCGTCCCGAGTTCAGGACCGCCAGTTTTGCCGAGGGTGTCGAGGAAGTGAAGGACCTGGTACCGGGTATGCTGCTTGAAGGCGTTGTGACTAACGTTGCCGCCTTCGGTGCTTTTATCGATATTGGCGTCCATCAGGATGGCCTGGTGCATATTTCGGCACTCTCCAATACCTATGTCAAAGACCCGCATGATATTGTCAAAGCCGGCCAGGTGGTTCGCGTCAAAGTGCTGGAAGTGGATCTGCCCCGTAAGCGCATCGCACTCACCATGCGCCTGACCGACGAGGCAGCGCCAAAGCGTGAACGTCACGACAATACAGCCAACCGTTCAGCACAGCATCGCCCTTCGAAACACCAGAAACCCCAACGGCAAAGCGCACCGCCCGCCAATAGCGCGATGGCGGCAGCATTCGCTAAATTGAAGAAATAGGCACAAGCATGATCACCGTCTACGGCATTAAAAACTGCGACACCATGAAAAAGGCCTTCGCCTGGCTGGAGGACAATGATGTCGCCTACACCTTCGTCGACTATAAGAAGGCGGGGGTTGCTGCCGAACACCTACCCGACTGGATTAAACGCGCCGGTTGGGAAAAACTGCTCAACACACGCGGCCTGATGTGGAAAAAACTCACAGATGCCGAACGCGCCGACATGAATCAGGCCAAAGCCCAGAAACTCATGGAAACCTACCCCAGCATCATCAAGCGACCCGTGCTGGATACCGGTAAGACCCTCTTGGTGGGTTTTGATCCTGATCTGTACACAACAACTTTGATATAGATACTGATTGTTTAAGCAACGCCGAGCGTTGCACCAAAAAAAGAAGCCCCATTCGGGCTTCTCTCTGGCATCTCGGGCGTCGTTACTTCAGGAACAGTTCCGTAGCATCAAGGCTTGCATTTGCATCTAAAGCCTGTAGAGATACTACTTTGGTTTTCTTCAGAATACTCAGTTTATTCACATCAAACTTCGAGAAGTTCAGACTGTTGATCGTTCGGATGTAGAAGTGATTCTGTGATAGATCACGCAAAACCGTCCAGTTAGTCACTTCCGTCGATGACTTCTCTCCGCGAGTATCCGACATATTTCGTTCGCCACCGGGCATATCACTCGCGAGATCAACCGAGATATTTTTAGGACGATCAAAGTTATTCATCACGTGGCCCAACGTCAGAATGGCTTGCTCGGGAGTTTTGGCTTTATGTGCAAAGTTTGAATAGTATGCAGCCTTCACAAAACGACCTGGTGAGGTTTCAACACCTGGCAATGTCGCCATATTGCTACCACTGTCAAAGGTGCTGACCTTCAGCTTATTGAACTGACCGCTGTTCTTGTCGATATTGGTCAAATGCGCATAGTTGTTCATGTTCTGAAGATGCCACGGGAACGGCGGATTGTTAGTCATCACCCCCACCGGGTTGTCATAAACCATAGTTTGACCATTGCTCCATTCAATAACGATCCCTGCCCCAGTTTTATCAAACAGAGCAAAGTGCAACGGCATATTCTCTGTGCCCAGGAGTGGAACCACCGGCAACCAAACTTCAACCTCTTTATTCTCCAAGGCCTGTTTGACTTGAGCCACATTCTGGAAATTTCCCAGTGCCCAGCTGCCCAAATCAAGCCCCGACAATACTTTGTTCTGCGGCACCTGGCGCACGTCAGGGCCCACATTGCCACCCAAAGAGTTTGTGGTGAACGTCAATCCCTGGTCATTTATCGCCTCGTGCAATGAATCCTGCTTGGCGTTGGCAACAATACCAGTGACAGTCACTGCAAAAATGGCATGTTTCGTGTTGAAGGTTGTGCCTTGTTTGCCGTCCGGCGTCACCGACTCAATGTGAGTACCCACGGGATAATAGACCAGCTGGTTCGGTGCGTTGCCGACGAACTCCAAGGTACGGCCTGTGTAAGCACGGCCTTTAGCGTCGGTGTAAAGCATCAAGGTACAAGCGACAGCATTTGAAATCGACGAGGCTACCAGCGCGGTGGATAACAGAATCTTGCCGAGTGTTATGAGTTTCATGGTTTGCTT
>JBDQLO010000191.1:0-2794 GCA_040262735.1 Fluviibacter sp. | reverse complement strand
CCGCATGCACATCTCCGATGCCGAGCTGCCGGCGGGCGTGATCATGGTCGGCGATGGCATCAATGATGCGCCGGCGCTGGCGGCCGCTTCTGTCGGGGTCGCCATGGGCGGCGGTATGGATATCGCCATGGAAAGCGCGGGGATCGTCCTCATGCACAATCGGTTGACGGGTGTGCCCGGAGTCATCCGCCTGGCCCGACACACCTTGTCCAAGATCCGACAGAACCTGTTTTTAGCTTTTATTTACAATGTGTTGGCGATCCCTCTGGCGGTGACTGGTGCGCTCAGTCCCATCGTGGCCGGCGCGGCCATGGCCTGCTCGTCGATTTCAGTCGTCGGAAATTCGCTCTTATTACGCCGTCGATCATTGCATAGGCATGACAAATCCTGATCAGCGGCTATAATTTTCAAGTTCGATCGCAAGAGATGATGCGTTCATACAACGATAGCAAGACCATACCAACACCATTGCAAAAAAATAGGGAGCAGACATGAACATCGATAACATTTCCATCGGCAAGGATGTACCCAACGATTTCAACGTTGTCATCGAGATCTCGGCTAATGCACCAGGCATCAAGTACGAACTCGACAAGGATTCGGGCGCTGTGTTCGTAGACCGATTTATTGCCACACCCATGCATTATCCCTGCAACTACGGATTCATTCCGTCGACCCTGTCAGAAGATGGCGATCCGGTCGATGTACTGGTAGTTTCGCCGTATCCGCTGCCACCGGGTGTGGTTGTCCGCTGCCGTACCGTGGGTATGCTGGCCATGGAAGACGAGGCCGGTGAAGATGCCAAACTGGTTGCTGTGCCTGTACAGAAGCTGACCTCGAACTACGACAAGGTTCAGACCATTGAAGACCTGCCGGAAATTCTGGTCAAGCAGATTACGCACTTCTTCGAACACTACAAGGATTTGGAACCGGGCAAGTGGGTCAAGGTCAAAGGCTGGAAAGATGCTGCCGCGGCCAAAGCGGAGATCACCTCGGGGGTGGCACGCGCCAAAGCCGGCAAGTAATTCAGGCCCTGACGTGGTATCAGGCCGTACAATGGCCCTGACTGGAGTCAGGGCCATTTTTACGTGGTGTGTCCAGAGAATCGATAACAGGAGAATCGGGTGCGGGTTGCAATTGCTCAGATGAACGTGGTGGTTGGTGATTTGCCGGGTAACGTGCATCGCATCACGGCCGCTGCGAAAGAGGCCGTTGCGGCGGGGGCGGATTTGCTGCTGACACCCGAGTTGAGTCTGTGTGGTTATCCTCCTGAAGATTTGCTGTTGCGGCCAGACTTTTACCGGCTGAACGAAGCGGCATTGTCCGATCTTGCCGAAAATACGCGCCACTTCGATCTTGCAATGGTCGTGGGCCATCCCTGCATTGAGGAGGGCAAACACTACAATGCCGCGAGCGTCCTGCTTCGTGGCCAGCGGCTTTGCACGTATCGCAAGCAACATCTGCCCCAGTATGAAGTCTTTGATGAATGCCGTTATTTCACGCCCGGCCGTGACACGGTTGTTTTTAAACACGCGGGCGTGCGCTTCGGATTGGCGATTTGCGAAGACGTCTGGTACACCGGTCCTGCGCTCAACGCCAAGGCGGCTGGTGCCGATGTGCTGCTGGTTCTTAACGCATCGCCGTATCATCTGGATAAGGCGGTCGACCGGCAGACGGTATTGCAACAGCGCGTCCTTGAAACAGGTTTATCGATCGTATATTGCAATTTGGTTGGGGGTCAGGACGAGCTGGTATTTGATGGTGCCTCCTGCTTCATAACCGATGATGCCAAGACCTCGGTCTGGTTACCGCAATTTCAGGAGGCCTTGGTCACTGCAGACTACATGAGCGGCGCTTGGACAACCACGGCCGTGAGCGCGCTACCGACCACCCTGGACGCACAGATTTATAAGGCACTCGTGCTCGGCGTGCGTGATTATTTCGCCAAGAACGGTTTTGCAGGCGCCTATCTGGGTTTGTCGGGTGGCATCGACTCCGCATTGACCTTGTGCGTGGCCGTGGATGCTTTAGGCCCTGATCGCGTGCGCCCGATCATCATGCCATCGCCCTATACGGCACCAATGAGTATCGATGATTCTCTGGTGCTGAGTGCCAATCTCGGTGTGACGTCCGAGTTGGTCAGCATTCAACCGGCGATGCAGACCTACGAAAACATGCTGGCGCCTTATTTCGCCGGGCAGCCGGCGGATACGACCGAAGAGAACCTGCAGGCCAGAATTCGCGGTAACTTGCTGATGGCACTCTCCAACAAGAGCGGTTGGCTGGTGCTGACGACCGGCAACAAATCGGAAATGGCTGTGGGTTACTGTACGTTATATGGCGACATGGCCGGCGGCTTCGCTGTTCTCAAGGATTTGTTCAAAACCAAGGTTTACGACGTCTCGCGCTGGATCAATCGCGAGAAAGAGATCATTCCCTGGCGAATCATTGAACGGCCGCCATCCGCCGAATTAAGACCTGATCAGAAGGATCAGGACTCGTTACCGCCCTATGAGATTCTCGATGCCATCGTTGCAGCGTATATGGAGCAGGATCTTAGCCCCCGCGAGATCATGGCGCTGGGTTATCGAGAGGCCGATGTAAAAAGGGTGGTGCGGCTGTTGCGTATTTCCGAGTACAAACGCCGCCAGTCGCCGGTCGGCATTCGCCTTACGCGCCGAGGATTTGGCAAGGATTGGCGTTACCCGATTACCAACCGTTATGCCGATGAGTGGTAATATTTGGCTCATCAGAATTGTTGTCTTTGACCCCATGGAGTCGTCATGAAGCAGAT
>JBDQLO010000190.1:0-2807 GCA_040262735.1 Fluviibacter sp. | reverse complement strand
GCGATAAGCGTGCCTTGCGGGTCTATATCGAGGAGGGCGACACGTTTGCCTGTTTCGGCGAAGGCGGCGGCTAGGTGAGCGGTGACAGTTGTTTTGCCGACGCCGCCTTTTTGTTGCGCTATAGCGATAATGCGGCCCGGCATGCTTTGTCCTCGCCTCTAAAAAGAGTGCCTAGTGAAGTCGTCCGCCAAGTGGTGTGTCGTGGGTGGGCTGAATCAGAACAACGGCACCGTCTGCATCTGGAAAACCAAGAAGCAGGAACTGGCTTTGGAACTTGCCGATCTGCTTGTTCGGGAAATTGACGACGCCAGCAACCAGCTTACCGATTAGCCCTTCAGGTGTGTAATGCACCGTAATCTGAGCGGATGTTTTTAGCTCGCCAATTTCTGGCCCGAAATCCACCCAGACTTTGAAGGCGGGCTTGCGCGCTTCAGGATATGGCTCCGCATTAACAATGCGGCCAACGCGGATATCGACATTCAGGAATTCATCGAAGGTCAGATTGGACTCAGGCTTTGGCATGGCTTCAACTCTGTAGGCGGAGCATATGGTAGCGACCGTCCGCCACCATTCCCGGCAAAGGGAATAAATCGCCGCCAGCCAGGGTCAACCGTTGATCGGAAACAATCATACAGCCGGGTGCTGCCAGGGGCTGCAGCATCGGCCCTAGCCATTCTGCGAGAGCCAGTGTGTCAGCCTTGTCGCCACTGCCGATATCGCCGTGCATCAGTGCGGCCTGTTCGCCAAGCTTCGCTGCAATACCGGGAATAGTGTCGCGGAAATCGCCTTCGATCAGGTTTTCAGCGGGCGGCATGCTGTCTGGATGCGCCATGGCTTTGCGTTCGAACACAACGATGCGCCGATCAGGCAGCAATTCTTTGAGGTGGTCATAGGTGCGGCCATTGCCAAGGCCAAGCTCCAGGACGATGCCGGGAACATCCTTGATCATGGCTGCAGCACGGTTCAGGCAGGCGCGCTGCGCTTCCAGCCGGCGGATGGCGCTGTCTAGGCGGCTCACTTCGGTATTTTCGCGATCGCTTCGCGGAGTTGGTTGGTCGTATTTTCGAGGCGGCTTGCCAGCACGCGGATAATTTCGATCCCGACCTGGGGTGAGTTATTCAGCAGGCGCAGGAAATTATCTTTGGAGATTTTCAGCGCGACCAATTCGTCCTGCGCTTCAACCGTCGCCGTACGCGGGATATCAACCAGAATGGCGATTTCACCGACGATTTGGCCTGCACCCAGTTCGGCCACCTTAAGTGGGCCATTGGGTGTATTGACCAGCACATTGGCACCACCCGTGATCACGACATAAGCGGCGTCACCATCGTCGCCTTGGCGCATCATGGTGCCGCCAGGTCTAAAGGTGACCCGGTCACTGGTCATGGCTAACAGTTTCAGTTTCGCTGGCTCCATCCGCTCAAACAGAGCGATCTGGCGCAGCACATCGACTTCTTCCGCCAAAGACATCGATAGCTTCCTTAACTCGCTGGTTCGGCCGCAGCCGAATCTAGCGTTTCTACGTTAACGACCTTACCGCCAGCCACCTCAGCCGCACGGTCAAATCCTTTCAAATACTCGCCATCGCCTACGGCCCAAACGACACCGCCAGGGGCTGCCGCCAGCACGCGATCAACGAGCGCATGCCGTGTCCGTGTGTCCATGCCATCTGTCGCGGCATTCAAGATCAGGATATCTGGCTGCTTGGCGAGCGCGCGCGCAATGGCGATCTTCTGGCGCTGTGTGCCAGATAGCCTGGACCCACCGATGCCAACCTGGAACTCCAGACCCGCGCCGACGATATCCCGGCGCAAGCCAAGCTCGTCCACGGTTTCGTCAATCAGGCGACCAACTGTTTCAGGACCTTCAGCTTGGCCATAAGCGATTTTACCGAACAGGATATTATCCTGCACGGACGCCACGGCGTTGAACTCAGCAGGGTCAAAGAACTCGACAGCACCCGCCAGGTCTTCCGGCATATGCTCACGGAAGTGCTTGCGGGCCTCGATGACGCGTTCACGGATTTCGTCAGTGATAAGGCCTAAACGGTGACGGGCCGGGATGAGCTTGAACGGCAATGTCAGCAACATGGACCGTTCACGGTCATTCAGGGCTTCAGCGCCGCCGCGATCAAACTTCGCCACAATGATCTGATATTCCGGCAGATCTTCGGCCTTAATGAAGCTGTATTGCTCGAACAATGCGTCACCGGGCTCTACATCCGCGAACAATTCGAGCATCAGGGCGGCAGTTTCGCGACCAATGCCGAGTAAGTCTTCGGTCAGACCAACTTCCTTGATCGTTGCAAGCACATAGGCGTGGTCGCCAAGCGCATCGACGTTCAGCTTGTCGGAGATCACCGTGCCGAACAGCAGGTTCTCTGCCAATGAGGCATTGTCGTTGTATTTTTCTGGGTCATAGGGCTCGACCAAATCTTCCAAGCTTTGCTCAGCGAGCAGTGCGCTCAATCGTGCCCGGGCCTCAAGAATGCGGTCGCTCAGGCCATCCCTGCCTGTCAGATCAACGGCACTGCGGAGGCCGTAGTCATAAACGGCACGAGTCAGATCGACCTCTTCCAGAAGGGCGATCAGGCGATCATCAGTCGTTGCGGTTTCGTCGACGCCAAGGGTTTTGTAATCGACCCAATCATCGTTGAAGTCTTCGTCAGTGTTACCCGCACGAGCGTTCTCCGCCATTTTTTCGGTACGGGCGGCGGTCTCTTCCTCATCAATTTCTGGCGTCGCCAAGGGGCGATGTTTCAGCCCGAATAGCAGGTTCGCTCGTACGCTATCGGAGAAGAGATATGC
>JBDQLO010000189.1:0-2814 GCA_040262735.1 Fluviibacter sp. | reverse complement strand
TGATGAACGACTCTGCCCTGCCCGACCAGCAACCCGTCATCCGCGCCCTGCCCGACCACCTGATCAGTCAGATTGCCGCCGGCGAAGTGGTGGAGCGGCCGGCATCGGTGCTCAAGGAGCTCCTGGAAAACGCGATCGACGCTGGCAGCAACCGCATCCGCATTGATCTCGAGGAAGGCGGCATGCGTCTAATCCGCATCACCGATAATGGCTGTGGTATCGAACAAGAACAACTCGGCCTGGCGCTCACCCGTCACGCCACCTCCAAGATCCGCTCTCTGGAGGACCTCGAGCGCGTCTCGACCATGGGCTTTCGCGGTGAAGCATTGGCCGCCATCGCGAGCGTCTCGCGCCTCACCCTGACCAGCGCCGCCCGCAATAGTGATCACGCCTGGCGTATCACGCCAGGTGGTGCGCTCACCCCGGATGCATTACCCGCCGGCACCATGGTCGAAATGCGTGACTTGTATTTCAATACGCCCGCCCGCCGTAAATTTCTCAAAAGCCCTGGCACCGAGCAAGCGCACTGCATGGATGCCATTCGTCGTCAGGCGTTAGCCCATCCCGAGATCGCTTTCACCATCACCCGCGACGGCAAACCATCGCACGCCTGGCCCGCAGACAGTAGCGCAGGCCGCATTCGCCAGGTGCTTGGCGACGATTTTCTCAAAGCCTGTCGCCCGGTCGAGGTGGGCAACGACTTCTTACAACTGCGTGGTTGGGCCATGATTCCCACCGCCATCCTCTCGGATCGCGAGGCCCAACACACTTTCATCAACGGCCGCTATGTGCGCGACAAGGTCATCCAGCATGCCCTCCGCGAGGCCTATCGCGACCAGCTCCACGGCAGCCGGCAGCCCGGCTGCTGCCTGTTCCTGAATATCGACCCATCGTTGGTCGACGTCAACGTCCACCCTGCCAAAACCGAAGTCCGCTTTCGCGACAGCCGCGCCGTACACCAGTTCATCTACCACGCACTTAAACAGGTGTTGGCCGTCAGCACCCAAATGGCACCACCGATCAGCCTCGGTCGCGTCGCCGCCGCGGTGCCAATGCCCAACTATCAGCAACAGGGACTGGGTCTGGCCCGCCATCTGGCCGAGCAGCGATCGCCCTATCACAGCGATCCAGCAACACCCACGTGTATAGATACCGCCATGACCTGGCAAGCACCCACGCCATCTGCCCCAACCACCATCGACGACATCCCACCGCTGGGCTATGCAATTGGCCAGCTGCACGACCGTTACATCATTGCTCAGAACGCTCAGGGCATGATTCTTATCGATCAGCACGCAGCACACGAGCGCGTGCTCTACGAAAAGCTCAAGACCAGTTGCGGCCTGCAGTCCCCCGCCCGCCAGCCACTGCTCATTCCCGTATCGGTCACTCTTAGCGATCTGGAGATGGCCACCTGGCAGGAACACCCTACCGCACTCTCCGATCTCGGTTTCGAAGTCTCCGAAGCGGGTCCCCACACACTGCTGGTGCGTCAGGTGCCTGCCGGGCTCGGTAAGATTGATGTCGCCGCACTCACGCAAGAACTGCTCACCGCGCTGCAGGAGTCACCGGACCGGGCTAGTCTTGTCGCACGCCGGGAAAAACTGCTCGGCACCTGCGCCTGTCATGCGGCCATACGCGGCCAGCACAGCCTCAGCCTGACCGAAATGAACGCGCTGCTGCGTCAGATGGAAGCGACCGAGCGCGCTGATCAATGCAACCATGGCCGCCCCACCTGGATCCTCGTCGACCTGCCCGCCATCGATGCCTTGTTCCTTCATGGTCGCTAATCTGAACTTTCCGCTACCGCCGGCAATACTGCTGCTTGGCCCCACGGCCAGCGGCAAAACCGATCTGGCGCTCCACCTCGCGGATCAGCACCCAATTGACCTGATCAGTGTTGATTCGGCGCTGGTCTTCAAGGACATGAACATCGGCACGGCCAAGCCCAATTCGGAAACGCTGCGCCGTTATCCGCATGCACTCGTCGATATTATTACCCCGGAAGAAAGCTACTCTGCGGCGCACTTTCGTGATGACGCGCTTCAGGCCATGGCCGAGACCACTGCGCGGAGGCGTATTCCGCTGCTTGTTGGCGGCACGATGCTCTATATCAAGGCACTGCTCGAAGGTCTCTCTGACCTACCGCAAGCCCATCCGGAAATCCGGGCCGAGATCGATGCGCGCGCCCGTCAGGCTGGCTGGCCCGCGTTGCACCAGGAACTATCAGCGCTCGATCCGGCCACGGCGGCCCGACTCGCGCCCAATGATTCGCAACGCATCCAGCGTGCACTCGAAATCTGCCTACTCAGCGGCCGGCCGGCATCAGAACTCTATGCCGAACAGCAGACACAAGCCAGACCGCCCTACCGTTTTCTGTCGCTGGCACTGTTGCCCAGCAACCGGGCCTGGCTGCACGAACGCATCGCCTTACGTTTCAAAAACATGCTGCAACAAGGCTTCGTCGACGAAGTTGAAACGCTACGCGCCAAATACACACTCAATGCCGACCTGCCCGCAATGCGTTGTGTCGGTTACCGTCAAGCCTGGGAGATGCTCGAAGGCACGCTACCCGCCAACGAACTCGAACAACGCGGTATTTACGCCACACGCCAATTGGCCACGCGCCAGATCACCTGGCTCAACAACACCATCGGCTGCGAGCAATTTGACTGCCTGCAAAACAACAACGCCGACCTGATCGGTCGGCGCGTTGCGGCATTTCTTGCGGTTTGATTAAACGACGACTGTTGGCGCTTCGCCCGCTTCGCTGGCGCGGATCACGCCAATCCTGCTGACTTGTTCGCCGTGTTC
>JBDQLO010000188.1:0-2816 GCA_040262735.1 Fluviibacter sp. | reverse complement strand
GCACGCACTTGTGATTTGGGTAAATCATCAGCGACCTGAACTTCAACCCGCGTCCCAAAAACAAACGACTCGCTGATCATTGGTTTTTTTTCGCCACAGGCGCTCAGCAGAATTCCCCATAAGATCGCTACAAACCACCGGGCGACCCGACCGAACGCCGCCATCGGGTCAGATTCCGAAGGGATCGGTTGCTTCCAGCTCGAAGGCAGCGGCTAGTAGCGCCAGGCGGGCAATCACACCATAGGCATAGAAGCGGTTCGGTGGCGAATCCGGGTTAGCGCTGTAGTCCGGGAGGTTACAACCCGTTTCAAAGGCCAGCGGCACAAAGTGCATACCGGGTGCGTTGAGGTTTTCATCCACCCCGCGCGCTTCATGCACACGATAGAAACCGCCAACAACGAACCGATCCATCATGTAGACCACGGGTTCGGCTACGGCATCATCGATCGTTTCCAGCGTCGGCACGCCTTCCTGAATAATCACGGAAGTTACTTCCATGCCTTCCTTGATCACACTCATCT
Organism: Fluviibacter sp.; assembly: GCA_040262735.1. Lineage (GTDB taxonomy): Bacteria > Pseudomonadota > Gammaproteobacteria > Burkholderiales > Rhodocyclaceae > Fluviibacter. Next base: position 2,295 of record JBDQLO010000188.1, on the reverse strand, counting down.
TATTGCGCTGCTTGCGGTTCAGGCCCTGCACTTCGCTGGCGTCGCGAATGGTCATGACGCCCATGCCGTAAGTCCCGGCATCAGCCTTCACCACCACATAAGGCGCGCGATCGATTTCATGCTCTCGATACTTGTCGCGGATGCGACCGAGAAGCTCATCAACGCGGGCTGCCAGGCACTCTTCGCCGATACGCTCATGAAAATTAATATCGTCACAGGTGGCAAAGTAGGGATTGATGCGCCATCCGTCAATACCAATCAGCGCTGCAAAATCGGTCGCCACACGATCATAGGCCGCAAAGTGCTGGCTCTTGCGCCGCACGTGCCAACCAGCGTGCACCGGTGGAATCAGTGTCTGACCGGTCGGCGCCTTGAGCATCTCCGGGACGCCCGCCGACAGGTCATTATTTAGCAATACGATGCAGGGCTCAAACCCATCCACCCCCCAGCGCCCTTTATTCAGCTGCAGCGGCTCCAGGGATAGCGTCTGTCCATCATCAAGTTCTAGTGTGGTCGGCGCGGTGATTTCCGGTGATACTGATCCCAGACGGACATTAAGACCCGCCTGGCGCAGAATGCCGGTTAGCGTCGCCACATTCTTTAAATAGAATTGGTTGCGCGTATGGTTCTCCGGGATCAGCAGCAGATTGCGCGCCTCCGGGCAGTACTTTTCAATAGCGGTCTGGATCGCCTGTATACAGAGCGGATAAAACGCCGGATTCAGGTTATTGAAGCCACCGGGAAAAAGATTGGTATCCACCGGGGCCAGCTTAAAGCCGGCGTTACGCAGATCAACCGAGGCATAAAACGGTGGGGTGTGATCCTGCCATGCGCAACGAAACCACCGCTCGATAGCGGTAGTCTCGTCCAGAAAGCGCTGCTCCAGCGCCAGAAGGGGGCCGGCAAGCGCCGTCGTTAAATTAGGAACCATGCCACCAGTGTACCGCAGGAAGACCCCGCCGGTGCCGCACCGCAGCGAAGCGACTGGTAGAATGTCGGCTTTGAAAACATCGTCTTAGCGGCCGACTCGATCACATCAGGACGGTCGCCCTGCCTTTCTGGATTCGCCATGCTCGTTGCCAATAACATTACCATGCAGTTCGGGGCTAAACCCCTGTTTGAAAACGTCTCGGTCAAGTTCGGTGAGGGGTATCGCTATGGCCTCATCGGCGCAAACGGCGCCGGTAAATCCACCTTCATGAAGATTCTGTGTGGCGCCCTGGAACCTTCGGCCGGCAATGTCACCAAAGACGTCAATGAGCGTATGGCCTACCTACGCCAGGATCAATTCGCCTACGAAGACCAGCGCGTGCTGGACGTGGTCATGCAAGGGCATGAAGAAATGTGGGCGTGCATGCAGGAACGCGATGCGATCTACGCTAACCCGGAAGCCACTGAAGACGATTACATGAAGGCGGCCGACCTGGAGGTCAAGTTCGGCGAGTACGACGGCTACACCGCCGAGGCCCGCGCCGGCGAACTACTATTGGGCGTGGGCATTCCCATCGACAAACACCATGGTCCAATGCGCGAAGTCGCACCAGGCTGGAAACTACGCGTGCTCCTGGCGCAAGCCCTGTTCGCCAATCCGGATATTTTGCTGCTCGACGAACCAACCAACAACCTTGACATCAATACCATCCGCTGGCTGGAAGATGTGCTCAACGAGCGCAACGCCACGATGATCATCATCTCCCATGACCGTCACTTCCTGAATCAGGTGTGTACGCATATGGCCGATCTGGATTACGGCAAAATTACCACCTACGCCGGTAACTACGATGACTTCATGGAAGCCTCGACACAGGCCCGCGAGCGGCAGGCTAATGCCAACGCCAAGGCCAAGGAGCGGATCGCCGAACTACAGACCTTTGTCCGCCGCTTCTCGGCCAACGCTTCGAAGGCCAAACAGGCCACCAGCCGTCTGAAGCTGATCGACAAGCTGAAGCCAGAGGATGTGAAACCGTCGTCGCGCCAGTATCCATGGATCCGTTTCGAATACGACGACAAAGATAAGCTGCACCGTCAGGCGGTAGAGATTGAAAACCTCAGCTTTGCCTACCCGGGTAGTGAACCGCTATTTAAGAGTCTATCGCTCACCATCAATGCAGGCGAAAAGATCGCCATCATCGGTGAGAACGGGGTGGGCAAGACCACGCTGCTGAAATTACTGAACGGCGAGCTCACACCGACCACTGGCACAATGAAGTGGACAGAGAAAGCCAAAATCGGTTACTTCGCACAGGATCACGCCGCCGACTTTGCCTCCGACGAAAATCTCACCGACTGGATTTC
>JBDQLO010000187.1:0-2828 GCA_040262735.1 Fluviibacter sp. | reverse complement strand
GGTCCGGAATCTTTGCTTTGTGAACTCCAGGGCCCATCACGCGCATTACTCTCCGGCGAGCGCGCGGCCCTGAACTTTCTACAACTCCTATCGGGGGTCGCGACACGCGCCGCCACCTTTGTAGCCACGATCGCTGGCACAAAGGCACAGATCGTCGATACCCGAAAAACGATTCCGGGTCTGCGATTCGCCCAGAAATACGCCGTTCGGGTCGGCGGCGGCGGCAACCATCGCCTTGCCCTGTGGGATGCGATTCTCATCAAAGAAAACCACATTCTTGCGGCCGGTGGCATTAGGTCTGCGGTTCAATCGGCACAGGCCGTTGCACTAGCGCATGCAGACCGTTGCCGTTTTATTCAGGTCGAAGTGGAATCGATTGCCGAACTGAATGAGGCACTCGCTGCTGGCGCTGATTTTCTGCTACTCGACAACTTCGATCTGCCCATGATGCGCGAAGGCGTTGCCCAGCGCGATGCCTGGGCGGCCAAGACCGGCGTTCACGCCAAGCTGGAAGCCTCGGGCGGGGTGAGCCTGGACACGGTGCGTGCCATTGCCGAAACCGGGATCGACCGGATCGCGATCGGTAGTCTCACGAAGGATGTACGCGCCGTTGATCTATCGATGCGTTTTAAAGATCTTCCCGCTTAAATAAAAACAATACAAAGGAAACACCGATGTCTCAAGCACCTAACGACCGCAAATATTCTGCCGAACATCAGTGGGCCTTGTCCAACGCCGATGGCACCATCACCGTGGGCATTACCGACTTTGCACAGGAAACGCTGGGCGATCTGGTGTTTGTGCAATTGCCAGAGGTCGGTCTTGAGGTCTCCGCCAATCGGCAAGTCGCTGTTGTCGAATCGGTCAAAACCGCATCGGATGTTTTCGCGCCGATGAGCGGCAAAATCATCGCTATCAATACTGCAGCCGCTGACGCACCAGAAACGATTAATGAAGATGCCTATGTGGCATGGCTATTCAAGATTCAACCTAGCAACTCAGCCGAGTACGACAGCCTGATGAGTGCGGACGCGTACCTGGCCGCTAACTAACTACGCGGCCACGTGCTTCTGGATAAAAGCCTTCACCATGTTCACATCCGGATCAATCACTTCAAACCGCTGTGGCAGATTTTCCAGATGTGCCAGTCCCTTCGGGGGCTGCGGCATCTGACCAATCGCTTCCTGAATCGTTTCGGCAAACTTGGCCGGCTGTGCCGTTTCAAGAACTAGCATCGCTACCTGCTCGGGCAGCTGCTTGATCTGTTCCTGGGCCACCTTCACACCATCGGCGGTGTGGGTGTCGATGAGCACGTTGTATTGTTCCCAAACCTGACGGATCGTCGTCAGACGATCGGTGTGCGTGCTCGAACCTGACGTAAAACCATATCGGGCAATGTCAGCCCAGTAGGGCGTTTTGGTCAGATCAAAGGCGCCACCGCTATCCACCTTGGCCCACAGTTCCCGCACGACGGCAGGATCACGCCCGACCAGATCAAAGATGAAACGCTCGAAGTTCGAGGCTTTCGAGATATCCATCGACGGACTCGAGGTCACCGTGGTTTCGCTGGCGGCGCGCGGACGATACACGCCCGTTCGGAAAAATTCATCGAGCACGTTATTTTCGTTGGTCGCCAGAATCAATCTGGCGATTGGCAAACCCATCTGTCGCGCGATGTGGCCAGCGCAGATGTTGCCGAAGTTGCCCGATGGCACGCAGAAAGCGACCTCCTGGTCGTTGTGCTGCGTGCCGAGGAAATAGCCCTGGAAATAGTAAACAATCTGGGCGGCAACCCGACCCCAATTAATCGAATTCACAGCGCCAATACGGTACTTGGCTTTGAAAGCCGCATCATTCGATACGGCTTTAACGATGTCCTGCGCGTCGTCAAACATGCCGCGCACAGCCAGGTTGTAGATGTTCGGGTCCTGCAACGAATACATCTGTGCGCGCTGGAACGCCGACATCTTGCCGTCTGGCGACAGCATGAAGACCGTCACCCCCGTTTTGCCACGCATGGCGTACTCCGCGGCAGAACCGGTATCACCCGAGGTCGCGCCCAGGATGTTGATGCTTTCGCCGCGCTGGGCCAGCACGTACTCGAACAGATTACCGAGTAGCTGCATGGCCATATCTTTAAAAGCCAGTGTCGGGCCGTTCGACAGCTCCTGTAGCCCCAGGCGATACTGATTCAGCCAGGTGACCGGCGTAATGTCCTTGGCATTGCTGCCATCGCGCGCGTAGCAATACACTGCCGGGGTATAGGTCTTCTGGCAGATCGCTTTCAGATCATCCGCTGGAATATCGGTAATGAACTTGCTGAGAATCGCAAAGGCCAGATCGGCGTACGACAGACCGCGCCAGGCATCGAGTTCGGCCCGCGTGACTTGCGGGTAGCTTTCCGGCAGATACAAACCACCATCCGGCGCCAGACCGCCCAGCAGAATGTCGCAGAATTCCTTGGCCGGCGATTGGCCGCGCGTGGAGATGTAACGCATGACGGCTCCGATTACTGCAGGTTTTCCAGACGCAGGCGCGTGACCGCACCCTTCACCACCGGCAGCTTGCCGATGACCTCCATGGCGTTGAGCACATCCTGCTCGCGGCAAACGTGGGTGAGGATGATCAGGTCGGTCTGGTCTTCACCTTCTTCCGGCTCGCGCTGGAGCAGCGCATCAATCGAGATGTTACGGTCGGCCAGAATGCGGGTGATCTCGGCGAGCACACCCGGCTGATCGGCCACGCGCAGACGCAAATAGTTGCCGCACTCCACTTCGCCGATGGGCAGGATCGGCAGATTGGCCAGCGCGTCCGGCTGGAAGGCCAGG
>JBDQLO010000186.1:0-2846 GCA_040262735.1 Fluviibacter sp. | reverse complement strand
GCACCCTGCAGCGGCGGCTGAGGGCCGAAGGGCTCAGCTTCAAGACACTGGTCGACCAGGCCCGCTTCCTCGAGACGATGGATCTGGTGGGTGACCAGGACGTCACCTTCACCGAGATCGCACACCATTTGGGGTATACGGATCAAGCGCATTTCACGCGCGCCTTCCGCCGCTGGGCCGGCGTGACCCCTTCGAGGTATCGGTCCGAGCTGGTGCGCGGCTGAAGCCGCGCTGCGATCATCGGGACGAAACCTCGAAAGAACGGTTCCTCAACCCGATGGGATACCTATGGCGAACACGACAAAGCACATGGCGGCGAGGAATGCGAAGTTCACGAGCCGGGGTAGGCGGTGGCTGAGCTCTTTGAGCTTCAACGCGACGAGAAACGCGACCACACACTGCAACATGTAGAACAAAGCAAAGGCGCGTGATGCATAGGCAATGATCCCATTGACGTCCGTCGCCCATGTGAGCCCTACCGTCACCAGGAGGATTAAGAGATAGGCATGGCGGACCGAGAGCTTCTTCTGGGTGATGTCTTCGAGCAAACCGCCGGCGCCCGAGTCATCTGCCACCGCCGCACTGAATTGACTGCCAATGGCCGCAACGGCCAGGAGGATCGGAAGAACGACGGCAACAGGCTTCGTCATGTCGATGATAGCCGTCACATCGGCGCCCAGGCCTTTACGGAAGAGAACGGTCGTGAGGGCAAGGAACAAGAGATAGATCGCCGCCGATAGAAGCTGGGAAGCGCGCATCGTCGCAATACGCTGTTTGGCGGGGTATTCGTCGCCGAGGTAGCGCGATATCTCGAAACCTTGGACGACGATCAGCAATCCGAAAAGGACCCGAACATCGTGAAAGTCGATGACTGAGGAGAGCTCGGGCAAGGCCCAGTCGCCTCCGATCAGCAGCTTCACGTTATAGATGAGCAGCGCAACGAGCAGGGACCCGATCATTCCAAGGTTGAGGGCGACAGCATACTTCTCGACCGCTCCCAACTCTTTCAGACCACGCCACATTCCGATCCCGCCAATGGTCACCAGCAAGGTAGTCGTGATGACGTTAGCCGCGAGCAGGCTGTCGACGTTCAAGGTCTTGAGTGCGAACGCAGCCAGCAGCTGCAAGTAATAAGTGATCGAGATGAAGTAGGCCCCGACGAGCACGATGCGGGACAGAAACGCCGTATCTTCGGCGGGTCGGTTTTGTTTGGTGTTTTCGATGGGCTCGAAGTGTTGAATGTTGAAGCGGATCGCGCCGCCCACGAGGTAGGCCAGCAACAGCAGCACCGCCATGGCAAACACCGCCAGGTTGCCCACGATTCCTGCTAGCAGCGGGGCGCTAACGAGAAAACCGCTGCCCATGATGGAGGCGAGCGGCGTTACCGTGGCCTGCCAATTCGAGGACCCCGCCAGACGCTTGGAAAACGCCAGATACCCGCCAAGAAGAACTGCCACGACAAGTATGATCACATTCAGCATTGATCGTCCGATTCATCTCTTCTTGTTGAAGTCAGGGAGCTTGTAGCTTCATGAGCCATGGTTTTCACGCTCATTTTCCATCGCTTGATTCCAAATACTCGTTGACTGTTGTCGTCTTATGGCAAGCGAGGCCGCGGCAGGTGCGCGAGACTCCGGCCCGGTGTTTGTGTCAGGAGGCGTCGTGGTCACTTATGGAGAGAGAGCAACCCTTTTTGCGCGCAATCCAAGGCGCGCCGTTCGAGTCTGCGCCACGTGCGCGGCGGCTTTGCTGGTCGCGATGGCCTGGGGCCCGAGCCAAGGTATGGCGGACGACGACCCGCCCGCCGCTTCCGATTCAAAGCATGTGCTTTCCAAGGGAGCGGCGCCGGGAACACACTGCGACGACCCGGAAGCCGGCCATCCTCACAACTATCAGAATCACTGCAATTTGAAAGACGTACACAAGTTGCGCTCGCCCAAGAAGGCGAGCGACAGCGGCAACTCCGAGCTCGCATCCAAGCTCTCCAATCCAAGCGCGCCGATGCTCGCTATCAACACCTACTTGGACGTCACCCGGCATGGTGGCTCTGCGCCGGAGGCGGATCGGGCATCCTTCGCGATTACGATTCAGCCTGCGCTTCCTTTCCCCACGCGACAGAACAAGGGAAGTCTCATCTTTCGTCCCGGGATCCCGATCCAGTTCGGCCAGCCCTTTGTCACCGCGTCTGGAAACGTCGACACTGCTGTCAGTTTCGGAAACATCACGCTCGACACGTTGTTTGGCAAGACCTTGGACATGGGCCTCATCATCATGGGCGGCGTCAACACGACCTTTCCAACGGCCTCCAAGCCGGAGCTTCGAGCGGACTGGATCTTCGGCCCCGAAGTCGTGATCGGGTACGCCTCGAAGAAGACGGGCAACGTGTGGAACGCCATCGTGGGCTATACGTGGAGCTTTCCGGACCATGCGCAGACGGTCGTTGGGCAATACGCCTACGCGATCAACCTCGGCGGGGGTTGGCAGACGACCGCAGCGCCGTTTTGGTCCTACTCGCGAGAGAGCAAGACCCTGCGTTTCCCTCTAGGGGTAGGCATCGCAAAGACGGGGCTTTTTGGTAAGCTCCCGGTCAAGCTAGGCGCCCAAGCCTGGCTGTATACGACACCACCGGGTCCGAGCGGACCGGAGTGGACCGTTCGTTTCACCGTCTCACCGGTCGTTCGTCGGCCCTGGTAGGAGGAAATCACTTTGCATGTGGTGAAAGAAACATGGACTGACCGGCGAAGACTTTCGCTCAGAAGATGACCTGAAGAAAGGGAATGCGAACATGACAATCTACGACATCGCGATCACTGGCGGCCGCGTCATCGACCCCGAGACCGGGCTCG
>JBDQLO010000185.1:0-2850 GCA_040262735.1 Fluviibacter sp. | reverse complement strand
GTGCTGGCTGCGATACATGGTCTAAGAGTAGCTGAAACAAGCGTCTTTGCGGCAGAAAAGCCCTGTCAACATGCTAAAATTCCAAGGCTTTTTACTGGAATAACCCTACATGATTTCTGGCCTGCTCAAATCCATCTTCGGAAGCCGTAACGACCGATTGCTCAAGACCTATCGCAAGCAGGTCGAGCGCATTAATGCGCTGGAACCCTCGATGGAAGTCCTCTCGGATGAGGCGCTGCAGGCCAAAACCGCCGAATTTCGCACCCGCCTCGCCGGCGGCGAAACGCTTGATGCTCTGCTGCCGGAAGCCTTTGCCGTGGTTCGCGAGGCCAGTAAACGTGTACTCGGTATGCGCCACTTTGATGTGCAGCTCGTCGGCGGCATGGTACTGCACTACGGCAAGATCGCCGAAATGCGCACCGGCGAGGGTAAAACCCTGGTTTCCACACTACCGGCCTACCTCAACGCCTTGGCCGGGACCGGGGTGCACATCGTTACGGTCAATGATTACCTGGCACGCCGCGATGCCGACTGGATGGGGCAGTTGCACCGCTGGCTGGGGCTGGAGGTCGGCTGCAACCTGTCGCAGATGACGTCCGAAGACAAGCGTGCCGCGTACGCCTGCGATATCACTTACGGCACCAACAACGAATTCGGTTTCGACTATCTGCGTGACAACATGGTTTACGACGTGCAGGATCGCGTACAGCGCAAACTGCATTACGCCATCGTCGATGAAGTCGATTCGATTCTTATCGACGAAGCCCGGACACCGCTCATCATCTCCGGTCAGGCCGAAGACCATACCGAGTTGTATGTGCGGATGAACGCACTCGCGCCAATGCTCACCCGCTGTCAGCAAGAAGACGGCCCGGGCGACTTCTGGGTCGACGAAAAAGCCAATCAGGTGTTACTCACCGAAGAGGGCCACGAGAGTGCCGAGCGCATTCTGGTGCAGGCGGGTCTGCTGGCCGAAGGCCATAGCCTGTACGAAGCCGGCAACATCCTGCTCATGCACCACCTGACGACCGCGCTGCGGGCCCACAATCTGTTTCACCGCGATCAGCATTACGTGGTGCAGGATGACGAAGTCGTCATCGTCGACGAATTCACCGGTCGCCTGATGAGCGGTCGCCGCTGGTCTGATGGCCTGCACCAGGCCGTCGAAGCCAAAGAAAACGTGGCCATCCAGCACGAGAATCAGACCCTGGCCTCGATTACCTTCCAGAACTACTTCCGTATGTACGGCAAGCTCGCCGGCATGACCGGGACCGCCGATACCGAAGCCTACGAATTCCAGCAGATCTACGGGCTGGAAACGGTCGTCATTCCCACCCACCGCCCGGCCGTGCGTAAAGATCTGCAGGACCAGATTTACCGTACCGACCAGGAAAAGTACAAAGCCATCGTTGCCGATATCCGCGCGCAACACGCGGCAGGCCGACCGATTCTGGTGGGCACCACTTCGATTGAAAACTCCGAACTGCTCTCCGATCTGCTCAACAGCGAGAAGCTGCAACATCAGGTGCTCAACGCCAAGCAGCATGAACGCGAAGCCGAAATCGTGGCGCAGGCCGGTAAGCCGGGCATGATCACCATTGCTACCAACATGGCCGGTCGCGGGACCGATATTGTGCTCGGCGGCAATATCAGCAAGCAAATTGATGCCATCCGTGCCAATGCCAAACTATCGGCCACGGCCAAAGAAACCCAGGTCGCCGCCCTGCGCGCCGAGTGGCAAAAGGTGCACGATGCCGTGATCGCCGCCGGTGGCTTGCACATCATTGGCTCCGAGCGTCACGAGTCACGCCGTATCGATAACCAGCTGCGTGGCCGTGCCGGTCGCCAGGGTGATGCCGGTAGTTCGCGCTTCTTCCTGTCGCTGGATGATTCGTTGCTGCGCATTTTTGCCGGTGACCGCATCAAGTCGATTATGGATCGCCTCAAAATGCCCGAAGGCGAGGCCATCGAGCACGCCATCGTCACGCGTTCGCTGGAATCGGCGCAGCGCAAGGTGGAAGGTCGTAACTTCGATATCCGCAAGCAGCTGCTCGAATACGACAACGTCGCCAACGACCAACGCCGTGTGATTTACACGCAGCGCAACGAGCTGCTCGAAACCCACGAAATCAGTGAAACCATGACGGCCTTGCGTCATGGGCTGCTGGAAGAAGTGTTCCGCACCTATGTGCCCGAGGGCTCGATCGATGAACAATGGGATCTGCCGGCCCTCGAAAACCTGCTCGAAGCCGAATACCAGCTGCGGGTGCCACTGGCCGAGATGGCGCAGGGCGCCGATGCGCCGGATGACGAGACGCTCCTGCAACGCCTGATTGCCGCTGCCGATGAAGTCTATGCCGCCAAAGTGGCGCTGGTCGGCGCAGAATCGTTTGGCGGTTTTGAAAAGAGCATCATGTTGCGCAGCCTGGATACCCACTGGCGCGAACACCTCTCGGCGCTCGATCATCTGCGTCAGGGTATTCATTTACGGGGTTACGCGCAGAAAGATCCGAAGCAGGAATACAAACGCGAGGCCTTCGAGCTTTTCGACAACCTGCTCAGCGCCGTGCGCCGCGAGGTGACCCGCACGCTGATGACGGTGCGCATTGCGACGCAAGATGAAATCGATGCTGCCGCAGCGGCTGAGCAAACCGCGCTCGAGAACGCAAACGCGAACGTCAGCTATCAGCATGGCGATTTTGTGGATCAGGACGGCAACCCCTACGACCCGGAGCTGGTCAATCGGAATGCACCCTGTCCTTGTGGATCCGGTGAGAAATTCAAGCACTGTCATGGGCGGGTTGCCTGATGCCAGTCAATTACGCCACGCCAGCCCCAGAGGCGTTGCAT
>JBDQLO010000184.1:0-2856 GCA_040262735.1 Fluviibacter sp. | reverse complement strand
TTTTGACCGCCTCCGGTTCGTGGCCGAACGGGCCGAATTGGGCGAACAACGTGAAGCCATTCTGGCTGTGACGCTGCCAGAAAAACCGGGGGCGTATCGAAAATTTCTTTCGTTGCTGGGTAATCGCAGCATTACCGAGTTCAATTACCGTTACAACGATCCCGGGGCGGCGCACGTCTTCGTCGGGATCCAGACCGCCAAAAAGGCCGAAGTTACAACGCTGGTTGAAATGCTCAAGGCCGAAGGCTACCCGGCACTGGATCTGAGCGATGATGAAATGGCCAAGCTGCATGTGCGCTACATGGTCGGCGGTCATACACCGCGCGCCGGCGCTGGTGCGGCAACGCAGGAACTGATCTACCGTTTTGAATTTCCGGAGCGTCCGGGTGCGCTGATGCGGTTCCTGGAAAATATGAGTGCGGGTTGGAACATCAGCCTCTTTCATTACCGAAACCATGGTGCCGATTTTGGCCGTGTGTTGGTCGGGTTTCAGGTGCCGGCGACCGACATGGTGGCCTTTGGCGCGTTTCTGGCCGGACTCGGTTATCCGCATCGCAACGAGTCTGATAATCCGGCGTATCGCCTGTTTCTTGCCTGAGCACCAGCCAGATGTACGAAATCACCCTCTATCTCTTGGCCGGCGCTTTGGTGCTGCTCGGGTGGTCATGTTGTCGCCTTTTTCCCCAGGTTCCCGATTCAGGCGGCATCAGAGGTATGCGGTTCTGGTTGGCGTTGTTGTTGGCTGTGGCCTTTGATCGCGTCCTGAACACGGCGTTCTTGACCGCCGAAACATCGCTTTTCGACGCAGACGATGCCGTGCTGGCGCTGATAGAGGCATCGACTTTGTTTGTGGTGACGGGCATCGTGATGCGTACACCCCACCCCACAGCCTGAGGATTACAACACCAGACCTTTTTCCGTGATCCAGCCATCGAGCGGTACATCGTGCGGCTGCGGCCGGATGTCGTCAAGTAGCTGCCCGGCAAACAGTACGCCGATGGTTTTAACCCCGGGCATATTGGGTAGCGTGCGGTCGTAGTAGCCGCCCCCATAGCCCAGCCGGTAACCATTCTTGTCGAGACCCAGACAGGGAATAAATAGAATCTTTGGTGTCACAAGTTTGTCGAGACTGGCCGGTGGCGCAACGATACCCGCTTCATCCAGGGTCGGTCGAATGTAGGGGTCCCACAGATAAAACGACAGTGGTGCGCAGGGTGCCATGACGCGGGGCAGGCACACCCCTACGCCTGCGGCATACCATTCGTGCATCAGTGGTGAAATATCCGGTTCTTTGGTGATGGGGGCATAAAACGCAAAGGGTGAGGGCGGCGGATGGAAATGGTTTTCCAGAATGTCACACATGCGCCGACTATAAGTGGCATGATCAGAAGCGGATAACGTGCGCCGCCAAGATTTCATGCGGGTACGCAAGGTACTGCGATAGAATTTTTCATCCGTTGAGTTCGGCATAGTCCGGACAGTAACACACCCCTCTCCGGGATCACCCTCTCGTCTGTGCTTATGCTGATGCCACACCTCTCGTTGAAATCTCTCCGCGTTTCCCTGCTGATTGTGGCATTGGGCAGTGCCTCACTCGCCGCGGCGCAAGACGCGACCTACCTCAGCGCCCGCGATGCGGCCAAGAACGGACAGCTCAATAAGGTCGAGCAGCTGTATCCGCAACTAAAGCAACACGAGTTGGCACCCTATGTTGAGTCCTGGCTGCTCAAGCCCATGCTCAATACGGATGCGCCAGAGATCCGCGCCTTTCTGAAAAAGTATGATGGCGAGCGACCGGCCGAACTGTTGCGGGCGGACTGGATTCGGGCGCAAGCCAAACAGGGCAACTGGGTGTTGGTCGCACAGCAGGGTTCGCTGATGCTGCAGCCCGAACCCGACGTGCAGTGCTACAGCCTGTTACCGCGTGTCAACAACGGCGACAGCGCTGCGAAAGACCAGGCACGCGTGTTGTGGGTCACCGGGACGGATTCGCCCGAAGCCTGTCAGGCTTTGTTCGATGCCTTATGGAGCAATGGCGATCTCAAAGCCGGCGATGGCTGGCTCCGCGCCCGCCGCCAGGTCGCCCTGAACAAACCCGGTCAGGCACGCCAGACTTTAACGGTGATGCGCGTGAACGCGAATGATGCCGCCGGTGGCCTCGATAGTGTTCTCAATCGGCCGGTGATCTATCTCGAGCGTGTGGGCACGCCGAACGACGATAACCAGAAGGAACTCGTCACGTTGGCGTTAGTCCGTATTGCACGTACGGAACCCGCCAGTGCGGTTTCTGCCATCAAACGTTTTGGCGGCGGGCTGGATCGCGCCCAGCAAGAGTATGTCTGGGGCATCATCGGCTGGCAGCTGGGCATTCAGCATAGTCCGGAGGCGCTGGATGCCGCCAAGCGTAGCGGCACGGTCATGTTGCCTGATGACGCTGAGGCCTGGCGCGTGCGCGTAGCGCTCCGGGCGCAGGACTGGAGCCTTGTCAAAAAAACCATAGAGGCCATGCCCGAACCCCTGATTAATTCACCCGAATGGGTGTACTGGTTGGGTCGAGCCTACAAGGCGCAGGGTCGCGAAAGCGCAGCAGAGGAGCAGTTCCAGAAAATCGCTGGCCAGCCCAATTTCTATGGCGTATTGGCAACGGAAGAACTCGGTCAGCGCGCCAAACTACCCAACCAGGCCAAACCCATTACCCCTGAGGAAATCCGGGCCGTCGAAAAGCAAGCAGGCATCCGCCGGGCGTTGGCCATGTACCGGCTAGATCTGCGCCCCGAGGGCGTCAAGGAATGGAGCTGGGCGCTGCGCGGCATGAGCGATCGGCAACTTTTGGCGGCCGCCGAAGTAGCGCAGCGA
>JBDQLO010000183.1:0-2861 GCA_040262735.1 Fluviibacter sp. | reverse complement strand
GGATGGCGACGGCGATCGGTGAGAGGTATCCGGCGACGACGGCAGAGCCGGCAGTGGCGGCCGCACGGCGAAACAGCGGCGCTGGCGGCTGGTAGGTCAGCGCCCACAGGCCCCCAGCGAATCCGGCGAGCAGGATGTCAGGCTGCAGGCCGGTGGAAATGCCGAGTATGGTCAGCCCGGTGGCGGACACGGCGACCGCGGCGACGCTGGTTGCGGGCTCAGGGGGCAGCATTCAAATCCAGGAGCAGTAGCGCGCGAAGGGATCGGTCGATACGTAGGCCGTATGGACCCCGCCGAATTGCTGCGTGCGCGGGTTGTAGGAGGCGTATCGTTTGTCGTTGGCAGTGGCGCCTTCGAGGTAGCTCCCGAAAACCTCAGGGATTGTTTTGGATTGCATCGGCGAAACAAGGTGCTGTTCGTAGGGGAATGACCCAGATAATGGGCCGATGTACATATCGACAAAAAGGCAATTGTTTGATAAACGCCATGCGTGCCCGTAGGCGCCATCGTTGGTCAGCGCACCGACGATTTCTTGATCTCCGGCATCGCCGAATCCGACGACTTTTTCCTGATGCTCGATATTGATGTCCGTCTCCGCTTCCGACGGCCAGGCCATTGGCGCACGGTCCGCGTGCGGCTTGGTCTTGACTGCGATAATCTTTGTCCCGGCTTTCGCCGACCAGCGCATCTGAAACGTGACCACATTCAGCGTTCCGTCGGAACGGTAGTCGAATTGTCTGCACTCGATTTGCGAATAGGCGGTCATGGTCGTTGTCGCCAGTTCGTAGTCTTGCGTATCCGGGAATGGTGGATACGGCACGTAGGAAAACGTCGTCACACGGTCAGAAGGGTATTTCGCCTGCCATTGAAATACCTCGGTCGGCGCGCTGAAAGTCAGATCGCTGGCAATGTCGAACGTCGCGACGGTGTGGATGGTATCGGGATAGCGATCATAGCCAGATATGCCTTTTGAGTATCCGTTCCACCACAAACCGCGGCAGACGGCAATCTGCCGTCCGGTCGGAGAATGCTGTACAGGCATCGTGGTCGCCAGGACGTAGCCATTCCAATGCTTCCGGCGGCTGGAACTCACGTAGGATGTCGAATACCCCTGCACGTCTGCACTGCCCGTCTGAAAAGCCACTTTTGTGGTGGTATTCAGCCCGGTGTATTCAGCGATCGCCTCGGCGCTGGTGGTGGTAATCGTGATCGTGGTCAGCAGCACTGCGGAACCGATGCCCTGCCCGAACACGACCGGCCCATGGTTGTAGACGTTCCACGTCGTCGTGCTCGCAGTCCGCGACGAAAACGCCAGCGAGAGCACGCGCGCGACGCCAGCATTATCGATATGCACCCACTGCAGATCGGTGAGCGACAGCCTGCTGACGGTGGTCGAGCAGGCGTAGTGCCTGCCGCCGAACCAGACGATATCGTTGTAGTACTTGTTGCCTGCCGCGATGAAATCGGCAGGAAACTGTCCGGCGGTTTCCGTGGCGTAGGGATCTGGCGGGACCGCAAGACCGGGGATCTTGGTGTAGCGCGTGTTGCAGTTTCCCGGCCCTTGATACCCGTACGGCGCCAGCAGCGGGTAGCCCGCGTTCAGTAGGCCGTCGGCGGTGATTTCGTAGCCCGCCGTGATGCCCAGGCCGTGGTACGCCTGGCCGATCAAATTGATTTTGGCGAGGTCGTTGGCGTAGTAGATCGGCGAAACGCCAGTGTAGCCGTTGGCCTTGGGCTCCTTGATCGCCGGCAGCCAGCCATAGGGCGTGTAGGTCTTGATGTACAGCTGCTTGTCGCCAATCGACAGGTACAACTTGCTGATGTGATTGGCCGTCGAGCCGACATTCACCAGCACGCGGGTACTGATGCCCTGCTCGTCGCCGTTGCGATTGATGCACGCGGGTTTTGCGGTGGTGCCGGTGACCGCGGCCGAGTCGTCGGAAAACGCCCAGGTGAGCAGCGAGCCGCCCGACGGAAACAGCGAACCGATCGCCCGGAAGCCGATGGTTTTCAGGCGCTGCACGATGCCGACAAGGCCGGAATAGAGGTAGAGCGCGGCGCGGCGGTCGTGCCAAGTGCGCTCGGCGAACGGCCCCTCGATGAACTGCTGGTCGGCGCTGTCAGCGGCGGCTTCGGCTACGGCCGCGGTGGCCGGCGACGAGAAATTGAAGTGGATCAGCGGCCCGGAGCCGGACGCGTAGACGTCGCCGGTAGAATTCGAGCGGCCCGTCCAGCGCTTCCACTGGCTCTTGTCGAGTTTCCACAGGCCATCGGTCGAAACCAGTTTGACGGCATCGGTGTACCACGCTGGCGCGGAGAAGGTGCCGCTGGGGGGTTGATAGAGGTCGCCGGGGATGCATAGCGGGGCGACGTCTTCCGGGCGCAGGCTGCGGCCGACACGCTCCGGGATCTGCACGTTGAGCGCGGCGAAGGGCAGCACGCGGTTTTCGCGAGTCGTCTTGCCGACTCCTGCGGCCAGCGCCTGGCGGGCGCGGATGAGGTCGTCGACAGACATGGCCTAGATGGATCGACCGCCGGATGTGGCGGCGCCGACCCTGGCCGGGATGGCTGGCGCCGGTGCCGGTTGCGGCAGGATGCGGTTTTGCCGGGTGGTGGTCCCGGCAGCGGTGGCCAGCGTGTCGAGCGAGGTCACCAGGTCGTCTTGCGTCGGTGCGGTCGGCTGGCTCATAGGGTGATGGTAAAAATGTCCTCGGTGAGCGGCGCGCTGTAGCTGCTGGCAATCGCGATGTTGGCCTTGTTGCGCTCGACAGCTTCTACGCCGGGGAAGGTCACGGTCAGGATTTTGTCTTCTGACGGCCCATAGTTGTAGTCGGCGGTGGCCGATCCGGTCAGCGTCGTGC
>JBDQLO010000182.1:0-2868 GCA_040262735.1 Fluviibacter sp. | reverse complement strand
TCTCTGACTTTCTCTCTGAACTCGCCGACATTATTCTTGACCGAACCATCAAGCGCGGCTGGAGCACTCTCTCGAAACGCCATACCGACACGCCACACTTCGCGGTCATTGGCTACGGCAAGCTCGGCGGCAAAGAGTTGGGCTATGGATCCGACCTGGATGTGGTTTACCTCTATGACGACCCGGATCAGGATGCGGCCCAGACTTATATGCGCCTGGGTCAGCGACTGAATACCTGGCTTTCATCGCAAACATCGTCCGGCATCGTTTACGAAATCGATACACGGCTGCGTCCCAACGGTGAGTCGGGCATGCTGGCGATCAGCCTGGACGGGTTTCGCGAGTACGAGGAGAAATCCGCATGGACATGGGAGCATCAGGCACTGACCCGCGCCCGTTTTGTGGCCGGCGACCCGGCGCTTGGTGCCCGCTTCGAACAAGTGCGTCAACACATACTCTGCTTACCGCGCGACACACAGCATCTTCGCGGCGAGGTGCTATCCATGCGTCAGAAAATGCTCGAGGCGCATGGCGCGGTATCGCCGGGATTATTCGATATCAAGCAGGATCCCGGCGGCATCATCGATGTGGAATTCATTGTCCAGTATCTGATCCTTGCTCATGCGCACACGCACCCGGATCTGACCGACAACCTTGGCAATATCGCACTACTCGCTAAGGCTGCCAGTCATGGTCTGATCCCTGAAGAACTGGCGACAGCGGTACAAACCGCCTATCGTGAATACCGCCGCTTACAGCACGTCAACCGCCTCAATGACGACCCCAAGGCACGGTTGCCGATCGATCTGACGCTAAACGCCCATATCAACGCCGTATTGGCACTTAAACAGTCCGTCTTCGCCGATTGATCTGCAAATAAACCTAGGCGCGCTTCTGAGCCTGTACCCAGAGGTTCTGGCAACGCGTTTCGCGGATGAAGAACCCGGCAACCAGGCCGAAGAGTGCCATCGCAACGACGATCGCCAATCCAAAACGGAAGTCACTCAGACTATAAAAGCGCACGCCACTGACCATTGTCCCCGTCCAGACCTGATCCATAAGCCAACCCACCAGCGGTTGCATCACGGCGGCACCCAAAAAACCGCCGACGTTAGCAACGGACGTTGACATACCCGCCAGCTGCGGGGGATTCACTTCCTTCGCACAGGCCCAGGTCAGACTAAAGCCTGCCGTACTGAACCCCATCAGGAAACACAGCGCCATTGTCGTCACGACATCCAGCGTTCCACCCCACCACCAGATACACCAGATGGCGCTGTAGACCACGCTGGCCATCAGCAGAATCGACTTACGCCGGCGTAAGCGATCAGAAATGATGCCGAGGGCCAGACAACCGATGGCAAAACCGGCATACATCAACGACAAATGGGTAGCTGCCATATTTCGGGTGTATCCATGAACCTGCGTCAGATAAGGCATGGCCCACAGGCCGGCAAACGTGAAGTAGCTACCGCACATGCCTAAATTGGTAAGCGCCGGCGCCCAGGTGAGGCGGTTACGCAAGACCGACCAGAGCCCGCCCATGACGACCGTCCGATCTACCGTCGTACCGCCCATCGCCGGACTCTGGCGCATCATCCACCAGGCCAGCGTCCCGAACAACAAGGAAGCTACAGCCACCACGATAAAAACCGATCGCCAGCCGATTGCTGTTGCGGCAAGCGCCAGCGGCACCCCCGCCAACACCGAGCCAATGTTACCGACAAAAACCCCCAGACCGGTGAGCGAAGCAAATCGATGCTCTTCGAAACTCAACGCAATGATCTTGAGCATGGCGATAAAGGTCACTGACACCCCCAAGCCCACCAGCGTGCGGCCCATCAGCGCCTGCGACAGATCGGCTGCCAGGCCAAACCACAAGCTACCCACAAACGAAATGATGCCGCCCAGCAACAGGATCCGCCGCGGTCCCAGCGTATCGACCAGCACACCCGTCGGAATCTGCATCAGGGTGTAGACGTAGAAATAGGTGGCCGCCAGCACGCCCAAGGATGCCGCCGTCGTATCAAACGCCAATGCCAGATCCTGTGCAATGGATGCCGGGGCGAACCGCTGAAAGAAAGATAGAGTATAAGCCGCCATGACCACGATGAAAATCATCATGGCCTGACGTCCCGGTGAGCGTAATTGGGCGGTATTCATCCGCTACTGCTTGCCCGTACTGCCAAAACCACCTTCGGCGCGGCTACTCTCGGTGAATGCCTCGACGATGTTCAGCGACACCTGCAACACCGGAAACACGACCAGCTGAGCGATACGATCCAGCGGATGAATCTCAAACGGCGTTTCGCTCCGATTCCACAACGAGACCTTGATCTCGCCTTGATAGTCGGAATCGATTAAACCGACCAGGTTGCCCAACACGATACCGTGCTTATGACCCAGCCCCGAGCGCGGCAAAATCATGGCGGCCAATCCCGGATCGGCCAGATGAATCGCTATACCGGCGGGCACCAGCAGGGTTTTGCCCGGCTCAAGCGTCACCGGTGCCTCAACGCAGGCGCGCAAATCCAGTCCGGCAGCCCCAGCCGTACCGTAAACCGGAGGCGTGTCGTGCAAACGCCCATCCAGCACGCGAACATCAATATGGTGCATACAACCTTCCTTTGACAATTAGTGGGCAACGCCGAGCCGCTTGGCCAATTCTGCAACTAAACGTTTCGCCAGTTCGGTTTTGTGCAAAATCGGTAGCGGATGTTTACCCGCATCATCGTACAACGTGACCTGGTTATCGGCAGTACCCAGACCATCCGCGACCAGATTGCCAATCATGAGCGGCAGCCCTTTTCGACGGCGCTTGGCTTCGGCGTATTCATCAAGATTCTGGCTCTCGGCAGCAAAGCCGAC
>JBDQLO010000181.1:0-2869 GCA_040262735.1 Fluviibacter sp. | reverse complement strand
CGGTGTATCCCTGTATCGGGGTATGTATGGCAGACCCCGACAGTGGCCTGTGCCAGGGGTGTGGGCGGCCCTTGGCCGAACCACAGACATTGGATTCGGATGCCAGGAATTGAAGGATCTTAGCGGGATGTTCCCGATCGGGGCGCGCGGGTATAATCGTGCGAACCTCATTGGTCGTTTTCCAAACTTTTACGCCGGAAAATCTGCGCATGAACACTGAAAAAGCTCGCTTCAATATGGTCGAACAACAAATTCGCCCGTGGAATGTCCTAGATCCCAACGTGCTGGATCTCTTATTTGAAGTGCGTCGAGAAGACTTTGTACCGCAGAACTATCGGTCGCTTGCCTTTGCCGATGTCGAGATTCCGCTAACAGCGAACGCCGTCATGATGGCACCGCGCATGGAAGCGCGCATGCTGCAGGAGTTGGAGCTGGCACCGGATGCACAGATTCTGGAAGTGGGTACCGGTTCGGGCTATATGACCGCGCTACTCGCATCGCAAGGCGCTCACGTGACCAGTTTGGAAATCGACCCAGCATTGCAGGCACAGGCTCAGACCAATCTGGCCGAAGCCGGTATTGAGAACGTGACGCTTGTTCTGGGTGATGGTCTCAAGGGCTACGAAGCGGGCGAACCTTACGATGCGATCGTTTTGACCGGTTCGGTACCGGAAATCCCCAATGCGTTGCTACACCAGTTGGCCTTGGGTGGTCGCCTAATGGCGGTGGTCGGCACGGGTCCTGTGATGGAAGTGGTGCGCGTGCATTGTACGGGCCCGGGTACCTACTCCCGCGAGACCCTATTTGAGACCTATGTGCCGCCGCTAGAAAACGCGCCGCGCACTGCCCATTTTAACCTTTAAAATCAATACGCTGGCGCTTTTGGGGTCGGCAGTTGAGCGGTCCCTGGGGCGCCGGTCTTTTTTGTCCGCAGTTCGTTGAGTCGCGGACATCGCCGGAGAGCATATGGAGAAGGATCTGCGCGCCGCTGCGCTGGAGTACCATCGATACCCTAAGCACGGAAAAATATCCGTGACGCCAACCAAAGGCCTGACGAACCAGCGAGACTTGGCATTGGCGTACTCTCCGGGCGTGGCGTTTGCGTGCGAAGAAATTGAAGCCAATCCCGACGAGGCCGACACCCTCACCGCGCGTGCCAACCTGGTCGGCGTGGTCACAAATGGCACCGCCGTTCTGGGCCTGGGCAATATTGGCCCCCTGGCTTCGAAGCCGGTCATGGAGGGCAAGGGTTGCCTGTTCAAAAAGTTTGCCGGTATCGATGTGTTCGATATTGAATTGGCTGAAAACGATCCGGACAAGCTGATCGAGATGATCGCTGCGTTGGAGCCGACACTCGGCGGTATCAACCTTGAAGATATCAAAGCGCCGGAGTGCTTCTATATCGAGCGTGAGCTCAAGAAGCGCATGAAGATCCCGGTTTTCCATGACGACCAGCACGGCACGGCCATCATCTCCGCTTCGGCGCTGATCAATGGCCTGAAGGTTATTAATAAAGACATTGCTCAGATCCGGGTGGTTGTCTCGGGTGCGGGTGCCGCAGCTATTGCCTGTCTTGATCTGTGGTGCGAAATCGGCGTTAAACGTGAAAACGTCACGGTCTGTGATTCCAAGGGCGTGATTTATGTGGGTCGTGACGCCAACATGGAACCGACCAAGGCAAAATATGCTCAAGACACCAAGGCGCGCACCTTGGAGGATGCGTTGAACGGGGCGGATGTCTTCTTGGGTTTATCTGCTGCGGGTGCACTCAAAGCCGAATGGCTGCCCGGCATGAATGAGAACCCGCTGATTTTCGCGCTGGCAAATCCGACGCCGGAAATCATGCCGGAAGAAGCACGCAAGGTGCGTCCGGATGCCATTATTGCCACGGGTCGTTCGGATTATCCGAATCAGGTCAATAACGTCCTGTGCTTCCCCTTCATCTTCCGCGGCGCACTCGATGTAGGGGCAACGACGATTACGGAGGAGATGAAGCTTGCCTGCGTTTATGCGATCGCCGAGCTGGCCGAAGTAGAAGTTTCAGACGAAGTCGCCATGGCCTACGCGGGCCATGAACTGCAATTCGGGCCTGAGTACCTCATTCCCAAACCGTTCGATCCGCGACTGATAACGCGTATTGCCCCGGCCGTGGCCAAGGCCGCAGTCAGTTCAGGCGTTGCGCGCCGTCCGATTGCGGATATGGATGCGTACATCGAGCATCTCAAAGAATTTGTGTACCACACGGGCATTGGTATGCGCGCAGTTTTTGTTGCCTGCAAGGAAGGACCGCGCCAGAGGATCCTGTTTGCCGAAGGTGAAGACGAACGGGTGCTGCGTGCTACGCAAGTCATCCTTGAAGAGCAGTTGGCAACACCGATACTGATTGGTCGCCCAGAGGTAGTGGCTTCGCGCCTTGAACGTGCTGGTTTACGTATCAAACCCGGGGTCGATTTCGAGTTGGTGAACCCGCAAGACGATTCGCGTTATCGCGAATGCTGGACGGCCTACCACAAGCTCATGGCGCGCCGCGGTGTGACACCGGATATTGCCAAGTCAGAAATGCGTCGTGACACAACTCTGATGGGCGCCATGCTCATGAAGCTTGGCCACGCGGATGGCATGATTTGCGGTGTGATCGGACAATACGCCGATCATCTTCAGGTGGTCAGTGAGGTTATCGGCAAACGGACGGGTGTGAATGTGTTTGCTGCGATGAACTACCTGATGTTGCCTGGGCGTTCGTTGTTCATCACGGATACACATGTGAATGAAAACCCGGACGCTGAACAAATTGCTGAGATTGCAATGTTGGCTGCCGACGAGGTGAAGCGTTTCGGTGTGCATCCGAAGGTCGCGCTGCTTTCTCATT
>JBDQLO010000180.1:0-2869 GCA_040262735.1 Fluviibacter sp. | reverse complement strand
GTCATATCCCGCTGGTGAATTATTTCCGCTTCGCCAAGAGCGAGATTCAAGCCGAAGAACGCGAGAAGCAGATTGCTGATGCCGCCCGCGAGCGCCATGAATTCCGTCAGGAACGGGCCGACCGGGAGAAGCGCGAGAAAGCAGCGCGACTGGCCAAGGCTAACGCCGCGCGCCAGGCTGCCGGGACAACGCTTGCTGCCTCAGGCACCGAATCGGCTACTGCCAACCCGGAAGACGCTCCGGATATTTCCAGCCATCCCGATCAGGCATCGACACCGATCGCGGTGGACAACCACCCGGTACTCGACGCCGCGGCCAAGCAGGCAGCCATTGCTGCGGCCGCCGAGCGCGCCCGCCTCAAGCGCGAACATCACGCCGCCAAGAACGGCGATGCCGCACACTGATCTTTAAACGAAAACACCATCGTGTCCTTTCAAACGCCTAACCTGCTCACCCAGTCACCGTATCTGGTTCAACCGGTCAGTGTCTCGCGCATCATGCTCAAGGTGCTGTTCGCACTGGTGCCCGGCATTGCGATCTACACCGGGCTGTTTGGCCCGGCCATTCTGGTACAGCTAGCGCTGGCGACCCTTACCGCCGTGATTGCCGAAGCGGCTTTTCTCAAGCTGCGGCAGCGCCCGATTGCCCCGGCCGTGGCCGACCTTTCCGCCGTTGTTACCGCCTGGCTCATCGCACTGTCATTTCCACCGATGGCCCCTTGGTGGCTGATCGTTCTTGGCACGGCCTTTGCCATTATTGTCGCCAAACATCTGTACGGCGGCCTCGGACAAAACCCATTCAATCCGGCAATGGTAGCCTACGCCCTGTGCATCGTGTCTTTCCCGGCGATCATGTCGCAGTGGCCTCACCCGCTGTCGGCGGGCGGACTACCACCCTTAGAGCAGGTCACGGCCATCTTCTTTCCGGAGCGCATCGATGCCTGGGCCGGAGCCACCCCGCTCGACCACCTCAAGACCACCTTACGCCTGGCCACTGGTAACGACAGCCTCACCGTACAGACGATTCTGAAAGACCACACCATCTATGGCATCGGCGGTGGCAACGGCTGGGAATGGGTCACACTGGGCTGGCTCATCGGCGGCCTCTGGCTCGTTCAGCAAAAAGTGATTACCTGGCATATTCCGACAGCGCTCATTGCGGGCATTGGCGGCATTGCCCTACTCTTCTGGCTGGTTGACCCGGCGCATTATGCCAACCCGCTCTTTCATATTCTCGGCGGCGCAACCCTGCTCGGGGCGTTCTTTATCGCCACCGATCCGGTCAGTGGTGCGACAACGCCCCGTGGCAAACTGGTCTTTGCTGCGGCCATCGGTATTCTGGCGTATCTGATCCGTGTATTCGGGGCCTTTCCGGATGGCATCGCCTTTGCGGTGTTGATCCTCAACATGTGCGTACCGCTGATCGATATGTACACGCAACCTCCCATTTTTGGCGAAAAACCCCGAGGCAAGGCATGAGCACGCCTGCGGAAAAACACGCCTTTCGCGTTTCGGGCGAAACCGCACTGACGCTGGTTGCCTTTATCGTCTTTTTTACAGCGCTGCTGGCCTGGGCCTTTCTATTCACCAAGCCCACCATTGAGCAATCGGCACGCGCTGAAAAAATGGTCGTCCTGAACCAGATCCTGCCCGCGCGTCTTTACAACAACGATCCACTTGCCGACACGCTCACCCTGCCGGCCGAACCGGCGCTGGGCACCCTTGCGGCCTCCACTGTCTACCGGGCGCGGTTGAGTGGTAAAGCCAGCGCGCTGGTCCTCGATGTCGTCGCACCGGATGGTTATAGCGGCAACATCAAGATGCTCGCTGCCTTTAATGCCTCAGGGCAGGTGATCGGTGTGCGCGTGATCGAGCACAAAGAAACCCCCGGTCTGGGTGACTATATCGACCCGCGCAAAGACATGAATAAAGATCACCCCTGGATCCATCAGTTCAATCAGGTGCCTGAGGATCTAAGTGCCCAGCAATGGCATGTGCGCAAGGATGGCGGTGATTTTGACGCCTATGCAGGTGCCACCGTCACACCACGTGCGGTGGTCAAAGCCATCTACAAAGCCCAGCAGTATGTCAAAACGCACCGTCAGGCTCTCTTTGCCCGCGAGGGTTCTGGCACGCGAACAAACCCGAACGAGCAACGCGCTCAATAAGGAGAAGCGTATGTGGATCACGCGCGACGAGTTCAAGGATATTGCCTATAAAGGCGTCTGGAAACAGAACAGCAGTCTCGTCCAGATTCTGGGGCTCTGCCCACTGCTGGCCATCACGACGAATCTGGTCAATGGGGTCATGCTTTCGCTGGCGACACTTCTGGTGATGGCGCTTTCGAACTTTGCCGTGTCGAGTCTGCGCCACTTTATCCCGTACGAGATTCGTATTCCGGTCTTTATCCTGATCGCGGCAGCACTCGTCACGGTGGTCGATTTGCTGATGAATGCTTATCTGCACGGTCTTTATGTCGTGCTGGGCATTTTTATTCCGCTGATCATCACGAACTGTATTGTATTGGCGCGCATCGAAGCGTTTGCGGCCAAGCACCCACCCGTGCAAGCGGCCAGCGATGGCGCCATGATGGGCGTTGGGATGCTCTGGACACTGGCCCTGATCGGTGCGCTCCGGGAAGTCATCGGCAGCGGCACCCTGTTCAGTGGCATTGATCTTGTGATTGCCGGGGCACAGCCGCTCCACCTGATGCCGGCCGATTACCCGGGACTTCTTCTGGCGATTTTGCCACCCGGGGCATTTATTGTGCTCGGCTGTATCATCGCCGCCAAGAACTGGATCGATGCCCGTCAGACGTCGCCCCACCTGAATCAGCCGGCAACGATCGGCACAGCAGGCAGCCACTAAGC
>JBDQLO010000179.1:0-2935 GCA_040262735.1 Fluviibacter sp. | reverse complement strand
GCCCAGCACGTTCTCTTCCGGCACCTCGCAATCCTCAAACACCAATTCAGCGGTGGAGGACCCGCGCATGCCGAGCTTGTCGAGCTTTTGGGCAGCGCGGAAGCCTTTGAAGTCTTTCTCGATGATGAAGGCGGTAATGCCGCGGGGGCCGGCATCCTGGGTGGTGCGGGCGTATACGACCAGCGTTTCAGCGTCCGGACCGTTCGTGCACCACATCTTATTGCCGTTCAGGATGTAGCGGTCACCCTTCTTTTCAGCCCGTGTGCGGAGCGACACGACATCGGAACCAGCACCTGGCTCGCTCATAGAAAGCGCGCCAACATGCTCGCCGGAAATCAGCTTCGGCAGGTATTTCCGCTTCTGCTCATCCGTGCCGTTCCGGCGCAATTGATTGACGCAGAGGTTCGAGTGTGCGCCGTAAGACAAGCCTACCGAGCCGGACGCGCGGGAGAGTTCCTCCACCACGACCATATGCTCAGTATAGCCCATGCCGGCACCGCCATACTCCTCCTCGACCGTTAGGCCGAGCAGACCAAGCGCGCCCATCTTGGGCCACAATTCCCGGGGGAATGTGTCGTCGCGGTCAATATCGGCGGCAATGGGTGCCACTTCATCCGCTGCGAACGCGGCCACGCTTTCGCGGACCATTTCCACAGTTTCGCCAAGCGCGAAATCAAAGGGCGGCAAGCTATTCGAAATCATTGCAAGGGCCCTTTCCGGATGAAAGTTGGTATCAGCCTATTTTTTAAGGCCGAAATCCCCAAACCGCTTGTTGAAGCGGCCAAGGCGACCACCAGCATCGGTCAAGTGGACGCCGCCACCTGTCCAGGCCGGGTGCACCAGCGGATCAATGTCGAGGCGAAGCGAATCGCCTTCGGCACCGTAGGTGGAGCGGGTCGTGAATTCGCTGCCATCAGACATGATGACTTTGATTTCATGATAGTCAGGATGGATATCGGTTTTCATGGCGCGCATGCTCTTCTTATAGGGGCGGCGGCGGGAATCGGGCTGATCCGCCCGTCGCGTGTCGCACATTATAACAGTTTCTGGCGGCGTTCTTGGCTACTTGCGCCCAGATATCACCTTCAGGAAGCGCGGTTTATATGGCTTCCCGGCCAAGACTGCAAGTCAAATGGGTAAACCTGCCATCAATCAGATGCGCTCCTTGGGTAAAGACTCCGCTTAAGCCGCTAGCCAATTGTTTCTAATAGATTATCAAATATGTTGCAAAAAAGTCACAGCCGCGTGCTTTTTGCAACAGAGCATGCTTAATATGATTGACCCATCGCTTGAAGGCGTCCTACAAAGCGGTCGTGGCTGAACGAGGGGTTCGGCACTAATCTACCTAGAGAGAGGGTATATCATGAAAAAGTCACTTCTCGCGACTACGGCTCTGGCGGCGCTCGGCGCTGTTGCAGTCGCTGGTCCGGCAACTGCTGCTGAAAAAATCAAAGTCTCCGTTGGCGGCTACATGGAACAGTGGTTCGGTTATGCCGACAGCAAGAACAATGTTCAGGCTGATGCAGACGGCTTCGATCAACAGTCCGATGGCGAAATTTTCTTCAAGGGTTCTACGACCCTCGACAACGGCATCAAGGTCGGCATTAACGTTCAGCTTGAAGGCCAGTCAGAAGATCAGTTCAACCGCAATGGCGGTGACCAGATTGACGAACAGTTTGCCTATATTGAAGGTTCCTTCGGTCGCGTTAATATTGGTTCGGAAAACGCTGCATCTTACTTGATGCACTACGGCATCCCCAGCCATGGCGCAGGCATCGACTCCGGTGACGTTTCCAGCTGGATTGCAAACGTTGATTTCACGGCGCATACTACGAATGGTCGTGGCCCAGACAACGATGCTGAAAAAATCACGTATTTCACGCCGCGTTTTTCTGGCTTCCAGCTTGGCGCATCCTACACCCCTGAAGTTGAGCAGGACGTTGATGGCTTCCGCGTTAACCGTGGTGCAGCCGGTACTTTGAACAAAGAAAACAACGGCGTTCGTGACGATGCATTCTCTGTCGCAGCAAACTTCAATCGTGCTTTCGGCGACGTCAAGGTCCAAGCTTCTGCTGGTTACTCTGATTTCGGTGATGACGACGCAGTGGTTGGCGATCAGGAAAGCTACCAGTTCGCTCTCCGTCTTGGCTTCGGCGGCTTCGGCGTTGCTGGCACGTACGGCGAGAATGACCGTGCTCCTGGTAGCACGATGGAAACCATTGGCGTTGGCTTGAACTATGCTGCTGGCCCGTTCGGCGTGTCTCTCGGTTACATCGGTGCTGAAAACGATGACATCGATGATGAGCAGGATGCCTTCGAACTTGGCATGAAATACAAGCTTGGGCCAGGCGTCGAAGCCCGCGGCTCAGTGTTTTATGCAGAGCGCGAAGTGGCTGGTGTTGAAACTGCTGAAGGCTTCGCAGTCATCGGTGGTCTGAAGCTCGGCTTCTAGTCTAGCTAGACTGTAAAGACTTGACGGGGGTGGCTTTCGGGCCGCCCCCGTTTTCTTTTGCCTGATGGAATCAGAACGTTGGCGGTGTGCAGGCTGAGATCACGACGCAGGCGGCATTGCCGATATTGCGGAAGCGATGCGGCAAGCGGGAATCGAATAGATAGGCATCGCCTGGTCCCAGCACCTGGGCGCGGTCGCCCACTGTTACTTCGATGTGACCTTCAACGATGATGCCGGCTTCCTCTGCCTCATGGGCGTAGAGGTCCTCACCCGTGTCCGCACCCGGCTCATAGCGCTCATACAGCATCTGTAGCGAGTGCTGCGCCGCATCCCCTACTTCCTTGAACACCGCCTTGATTTCGCCATTCGCCATCGGCGGCGTAATCTCGCGAAGGTCTTCATGGCGGAAGAAGATCGTCTCCTCCATCGCAGCTTCCACCGCAAAGAATTCTGAGATTGAAATACCAAGCCCGTCCAGGATCT
>JBDQLO010000178.1:0-2937 GCA_040262735.1 Fluviibacter sp. | reverse complement strand
GATTCGGGAAGCCCTCGAATCGAGCGGACACGTGAACACGCGCATTCTCGCCTATTCGGCCAAGTATGCGTCGAGCTTCTACGGGCCGTTTCGCGATGCGGTGGGTTCCGCAGGCAACCTCGCTGGCGGCAACAAGTACACCTACCAGATGGATCCGGCGAATTCTGATGAAGCCCTGCACGAAGTGGGGCTGGATCTGGCCGAAGGCGCGGACATCGTAATGATCAAACCGGGCATGCCTTATCTGGATATTGTGCGACGGATCAAAGAGTCTTTTTCGCGCCCAACGGCGGTGTATCAGGTCAGTGGCGAGTACGCCATGCTCAAGGCAGCGGCTCAGAATGGTTGGTTAGATGAGCAGAAGGCCGTGATGGAAAGTCTGCTCGCATTCAAGCGCGCGGGCGCGGATATGATCCTGACCTATTTTGCGCCACAGGTGGCGCGTTGGCTCCAGCCCCGTAAGTAACGAAGATCCGTAATATTACGGAGCTTGTGGTCGACCCAGGCGCTATTGCGCAACGAGCGCGTCACCCACAACGTCTGCATGCCGAGTCGTTTGGCCATGACCAGATTGGCCAGACTGTCTTCAATCATGATGCACTGACGTGCCTGCACCTGCTCGCGTTGGAATAGTTTCAGAAAACCGGTGCGGAGGGGCTTGGGTTGAAACCCGAAGGATTCGACCGTGTAGACAGCGTTAAATAGCGGTAACAGGCCGGTGAGGCGCAGTACGTTTTCGGTGTAGGGGCGTGGCGCGTTCGAGAAGATGATGCGTCGTCCCGGAAGCTGATCAAGCGTATGCGCCACCGCCGGAGCCGTGAGGCTGAGCGCACCCAGATCGTCGTATTGGTGTGTCTGATCCAGAAAATGATGCGGGTCGACGCCATGGTGGCGAATCAGCCCTAAGAGCGTGGCACCATAGCGTTGCCAGTAATGCTGCCGAAGCGCCGTTGCCGCCGCATGATCTAGCGCCAGATGACGCTCGATATAGGCGGTCATCGCCCGGTTGATTTGCGGAAAGATGTGCGGCGTTGCGTGGTGCAAGGTGTCGTCGAGATCGAACACCCAGACGGGTGCGCGGCACGAGCGCATCAACTCGATTTGATCATGGTGCCGACACCATGCTGCGTCAGGATTTCCAGAAGAAGTGCATGTGGCACGCGGCCATCGATAATATGCACGCCTTTCACACCATTGCGGGCGGCATCGAGTGCCGATGAAATCTTCGGCAACATCCCACCGGAGAGCGTGCCGTCGGCGACCATATTGTCGATATCGCGCGGTGTTAGACCGGTCACCAGATTGCCGTCCTTATCGAGCACGCCCGGCGTATTCGTCAGCAGCACCAGCTTTTCGGCACCGAGGACTTCGGCCATTTTGCCCGCGACGACATCGGCATTGATATTGTAGGTTTCCCCGTCCGGTCCAAAACCGATCGGAGCGATGACCGGAATGAATGCGCCGGAGACCAGGTGATGCACTATCGACGGGTCAATCTGCTGAATATCACCAACAAGACCGATGTCGAGCAGTTCGCTTGGGTTGCCCTGTTTTGGGAGCAGGAGCTTTTTAGCGCGGATCAGACCGGCATCCTTGCCGGTGAGGCCCACGGCGTGGCCACCATTTTGATTGATGAGACCAACGATATCCTTGTTCACCTCGCCACCAAGCACCATTTCGACAATGCGCATGGTCTCGGCATCGGTGACGCGCATGCCCTGGATAAACTCCCCCTTTTTACCGACCTGGGTGAGCATGTGTTCGATCTGCGGACCGCCGCCATGGACAACGACGGGATTCAGCCCGACCAGCTTGAGTAAGACCACATCATTGGCGAATGATTGCTTCAGCCGCTCTTCGGTCATCGCGTTACCGCCGTATTTAACGACGATGGTCTTGCCATGGAAACGTTTTAGAAAGGGCAGTGCTTCAGAAAGCACCTGCGCCTCAAGGGCGGTATTTTCAGGAATTTGAGCGAGGGGCATAAAGGTTTCGTCGGTTTGAAAGGCTGTCGATATGCGCCGATTGTAGCGAGCCGAGGCGGGATCGCAAAGTTGCGTCAGCAGGCAATGGCAGGCGGTAGATCTTTGAGTGCGAGAATCGCCGCACGATTGCTGTCAGAAAAACAGGCAGCAGCAGCCTCATCGCAAGGTGCCCAGCGCCAGGCGCGATGCTCTGCCGGGGCGATGGTGATGTTGCAGGTCGTGGGCAGGGAAAGCGAGAAGACGCGTTCGCGATTGTGCGTCACATCGGGTGCGTAGCGATGACGCCACTCCGGCATGATGGTGTAGCTATTTTCACCGGGCCACACCCGCAGCTGTTCGGGACGAATCAGTAGACCGGTTTCTTCATGGACTTCGCGCACGGCCGTGTCGAGAAAAAGCTCGCCGTCTTCCCGGCTCCCGGTCACTGATTGCCAGTACCCCGGGTGTTTTGCGCGCTCCAACAGCAGGATCTGCAGATTCGGGGTGTGTATGACCACGAGGACCGATTCGGGGCGCTTGTAGCTGGCTGGCATTGATTCAGCCGATCATGGGCAACAGGGCAATGCCATCGCCACGCAGCCCCAGGAATGCCCAGAAGGGTGTCTCCTGCTCCTGCCAGAAACTGCTTGCCGCCTGAAGGGCGTCAAGCAGTTTCTGCACACCCGTTGGATCCGAGGCGATGAGATTGTCGGCATCTTCAACGAGAATGACGTAGCCATTAGCCGGCAACCAGGAAAAGTCGCAGAGCATCTCGGCCAGATCATCCAGGTGCGCTGCCTCGTGGGCAGGGCAAGCCGTGGACGTCAAAGCATCCAAGGCGAGTTCGGCACTCAAAGGAGGATCTGCCGGGGTGCATCAGGTGAGTTTCGAGGTGGCGGCAGATCAAGACGTGGATGCGGTGCTGGCGGTGGATTTGGTGTTGCAGGGCGCCTTGGCGGACTATGCCAAGGAT
>JBDQLO010000177.1:0-2940 GCA_040262735.1 Fluviibacter sp. | reverse complement strand
GCTGTGGGCTGCGATTGAGGTTGCCAAACGCCCCGAGAATGCCGGCAAACTGATCGCCGTGATCATCCCGTCGTTCGGCGAGCGTTATCTGAGTACCGCGCTCTTTGCCGGCCTGACCGACTGATCCTGCCAAGCGGGATTCATAAAAAAACCGGGGGATAACCACCCCGGTTTTTTGACACCGCCTTCGCAATCACTTCCGGCGGGATGGACGCTGGGTGACGGCCTTGCCCGTTGCAGCCGAGACGGTCGCATTCCCCATGGTCGACACACTCTCTTCGGTCACTTCCGTGAAACGCATCACGGCATCGTTAAAACGTTCAAAGGCCTCGTTCGCCGATTTCATCGTGGAACGAATGGCGGCAACCGCCACCTCAGACCCCGCCGGCGTGGACTTGGCAATCTGATTAGACAACGCGGTCATCGAGTCCATGAAGCCGCTGTATTGCGACTCAATCAGCTGGACGGCGTCTTCCTGCGCTGCGCTCGACAACTCGTAAAGGCTGCGCGAGTACAGCACGCCCTTCTCGACTTGCGGCTTCGAGAGCTGGCTGTGCAGGTCGGCCACTTCGCGCGGCGACTTCACGGCCAGCATGCGCTGTGAACCCTCGGCAAAATCTACCATGGCTTCACGCACGGCGTGCAGATTCAACGCCGCCATTCGCTCGGCCGAAGCCAGAGCCGTGTAACCGACCGACACCAGCGCATTGACCACCGAGCGCTGGGCGGCAAACATATCTTCAAAATCAAATCCGGACATGGATCGCTCCCTTAAACGGACATTGAGTCTTGCTATTCTAGACCTAAGCTGACCGGCAAGTCATGCTTTTTGCATAAAGCGACCCCGATTTATGGGCGCGCCTCAAAGCGCTTGAGAACCTCAAGGTCCACCCGCTCCAGCACCCACTGATGCGTACTTTCCAACACCACCAGCGGCGCACACCCCTCGGCCAGGGCTTCGAGCCACCGATTCAGGCAAAGGCACCATTGATCTCCGGCTTTCAACCCGGGAAACTGCCATTGGGGTCGGGGCGTCGACAAATCGTTGCCGCGGAGCTGGCTAAATGCCAAAAAGTCATCGGTCATCACCGCGCAGATCCAATGCTCGCCCTGGTCGGTGCCTTCCGAACGACAACAACCATCCCGCATATATCCGGTCAGCGGATCAAAGGAACAGGGGACCAAGGGCTCGCCAAACACATTACGGTCGATTGAGCTGTCTTTCATGGGCATATCTCTTAAGTCGGTTAAATCATTATCCGGGTTAATTTTAAGCCTGATCGGTCCGCCTCGTCCTAGCGTCGCACCAGCGCAACCCCTGTGACCGCAACGGCCAAGCCCACCAGCTGCATCGGCGTCAATCTCTCGCCAAACATCAGCCAGGCGATGATGGCGGTCGACGGCGGTACCAGATAAAACAGGCTGGCCACATTGACCGAGGTGCCCGAACGAATCAGATGGTTCAGCAAACCAATCGCGCCCACGGACAACACCAGCACCAGCCAGCTCAGTGCAAACATGAATTCGCCCGTCCATTGCACCTGAAAATCTTCGGTCAGCCACACCAGCGGCAAGGTGATTAACCAGGCCGCACCAAACTGGATGGCCGCTCCGGAGCGCCAGTCGAAATGCGGACAAAAGCGTTTCTGATACAGAGTACCCACCGTAATGGCCAGCAACGCCACCAAAGCCGGGAATACGCCAGACCAGCCGAAACCGGCGTCCAGGCGAGCCGATAAGACCAGGATCAAACCACTCAGGCCAAGGAGCAGACCTGCCCACTGTCGCGGTAAAACGCGCTCACCGAGCATGGCACCTACGATCGTCGCCGTCAGCAGCGGTTGTAGCCCCACCAACAGGCTGACCACGCCCGCTGGCAGGCTTTGCTTGATCGCCACAAAGACGCCACCCAGATACAAGGCATGGATCAGCAGACCTGCCACCGCCAGATGAAACCACTGGCGTGGCTCGGTCGGCCATGGTGCACGAAAAAACCAGGCAAGCATCGCGAGTAGCAACACCAGTGCTGAGTAGCGCAAGAGCAGAAACGTCAATGGTTCGGCATAAGGTAAGCCGTACTTGGCACCAATAAAGCCAGTACTCCATAAGAAAACAAACAATACGGGTGCGACGCGAAGAACCAGACGATGCGCATTGGGAAGATGGGTCAGCAGAGGCATACGCGAATGTTATCCTGTTGCCATGTCTGATGGTTCTCCCGCCACAACGGATCGGCTGTTTCACGGCACACCCTGCACTTTTGAGACGGCCGATGGCTTTACGCTGCACGGTCAACTCTGGCGAGCGGAAAAACCATCGCCACACACCGCGCTATTTATCAACGCCGCTACGGGTGTCGCCGCACGCTATTACCATCGCTATGCTACTTATCTGGCACAACAGGGTTATCTCGTACTGACCTACGACTATCGGGGCATCGGTGCTTCTCGACCAGCCAAGCTCCGTGGCCTGCGCGCCACCAAACACGACTGGGGCGCGCTCGACTGTGAAGCGGCCATACAAACCCTGAACCGACAAGCGCCTGATCTGCCCATGATGGCGGTCTGCCACAGCATTGGTGGCTTCACCCTGGGTCTTGCTCCCAGTGCGCCCATGGTTCGACGGGCACTCTTCGTCGGCTGCCAATATGCCTACTGGCAAGATTACCGCCTGCTGGTGCGTGTACCCATGTGGCTCAATTGGCACTTGATCATGCCGGTGCTCACCACAATTTTCGGTTATTTTCCCGGCAAAACTCTACGCTGGCTGGAAGACCTGCCGGCCGGCGTTGCCATGGAGTGGGCAACGCGCTTTCATCCGGACTTTCACAAGCGCTATCACCGCCTGCAACATGCGCAGCGCCCAGTCAGCGGCAACGAACTCGAAACACGGATGGGCGCCCTACAGGCAGACATCCTGGCCATCGCCGATGTGCGAGAT
>JBDQLO010000176.1:0-2951 GCA_040262735.1 Fluviibacter sp. | reverse complement strand
CTCGACACCTTCGCCCAACTCATCGAACGCTTCTCGGAAGACGGGCGCCGCCTGAAACCCCGCGAAGTGGTCGCCGAATTCGCCAAGCATCTTCACGATGAGTTCGATCTCTTGCGCGAAGCGGCCAATGCCTCGCAGCTACGGCGTAACTTTGCCGATGGCCGGTTGCTGACGGTTCCCGAGGTGTATTGGGATTTCTGCGCCACCAATGTCATGACCATGGAGCGCATGTACGGCATACCCGTCGGGCGTGTCGACGAGCTGCGCGCTGCGGGGATCGATCTCATCCGGCTGTCTAGTGCCGGTGTTGAAATCTTCTTTACACAAGTCTTCCGTGATGGCTTTTTTCATGCCGATATGCACCCCGGTAATATCCTCGTTGCCCACGATGGTCGCTATGTGGCACTCGATTTTGGAATCGTTGGCACGCTCAACGAAGTCGACAAGAATTATCTGGCACAGAACTTCCTGGCCTTCTTCCAGCGCGATTACCGACGCGTTGCCGAAGTGCACGTGATTTCGGGCTGGGCACCCAAAGAAACGCGCATTGATGAGTTTGAAGCAGCGATCCGCACCGTCTGCGAGCCAATCTTCGATAAGCCGCTCAAGGATATTTCTTTTGGCAAAGTGCTGCTGCGCCTCTTTCAGACCTCGCGCCGTTTTAATGTCGAAGTTCAACCGCAGCTCGTCATGCTGCAAAAGACGTTACTGAACATCGAAGGCCTGGGCCGCCAACTGAATCCAGATCTGGATCTCTGGAAGACCGCCAAACCCTTTCTGGAACGCTGGATGAGTGAGCAAGTTGGCGTGCGTGGGTTTATTGATGGGATGAAGCGTGAGGGTCCGAACTGGGCGAAGATTCTGCCGCTGATACCGCGCCTGTTACACGACTACCTGGCACCCTCCCAAGAACAGATTAAAGCAGACCAAAAAGCCCTGCGCGAACTGCGTCACGCTTTGCGCCGGCAACGATACTGGCTCTGGGCAAGTACCGTTGCTGCAACCACGGCACTTGCCGTAACCGCGTTACTGCTCTACCTGAACCACGGGTCATGACCGCGCTCCTCGGCTTTATCACGTTGTATCTGCTGGCCTCGATTGGTATCGGGCTTCTGGCAGCAACGCGCGTGAGAAATGCCCGCGACTTTGCCGTTGCCGGTCGGATGCTACCGCTACCCGTAGTGACTGCCACTGTATTTGCCACCTGGTTCGGCGCCGAAGCCGTGCTCGGCGTCTCGGCGACATTTGTCCGTGAAGGTCTGGGCGGCGTTGTTGCTGATCCGTTCGGCGCGTCGATGTGCCTGATTCTGGCTGGCTTCTTTTTTGCCAGCAAACTTTATCGCCTCAACTTACTCACCATCGGCGACTACTATCGCCTACGCTACAACCATACGGTTGAGTGGCTAAGCACGCTGGCCATCGTCGTCTCCTACCTCGGCTGGGTATCGGCCCAGATCAAGGCGCTCGGCCTCGTTTTCTTTACCGTCACCGGCGGCCTGATTCCGCAGGATAAGGGCATGATTCTCGGTGCCACGATCGTGCTGACTTACACGGTTCTTGGTGGCATGCTCTCGGTAGCCATTCTCGACTTCGTGCAGATCACCGTGATCATGGGCGGCCTGATCTACATCGCCACCATCATCAGCGAGCTGGCCGGTGGTGTCGGCACTGTTATTTCGCATGCCAGCGCAGCCGGAAAACTCGACTTTCTGCCAAGCGGTGGCTACGAAGTCTGGGTACCCTTCATTGGCGCCTGGATGACCATGATGCTCGGCTCGATTCCGCAACAGGATGTCTTTCAGCGCATCACCTCCGCCAAAAGCGCGCGGGTGGCGATGGCGGGTTCTATCCTTGGTGGTTCGTTGTACTTCATCTTCGCATTCATTCCAATGTTTCTGGCCTACTCGGCAACGCTCATTGATCCTGCCATGTTCGCCCAGCTTCTCGACACCGACTCACAATTAGTTCTGCCCACACTGATCTTGCAGCACACACCGGTCTTTGCTCAGGTTATTTTCTTTGGAGCCCTGCTCTCCGCCATCATGAGCTGTTCGTCGGCAACCTTACTGGCACCTTCTGTGTCATTCACCGAGAATATTCTGCGCCCCATGTTGCCACACATCTCCGATCGGATATTCCTCTGGCTCATGCGTGTCGTCATCGTGGCTTTCGCAGGAATGGTATTGGCGATGGCGCTGACCAGCAGCGCATCGATCTTCAAGATGGTGGAGCATGCCTACAAAATCACACTAGTCGTTGCCTTCGTACCCCTTGTTGCGGGTTTCTACTGGAAGCGTGCCACGACACAGGGCGCAATTTTCGCCATCTTTGCCGGTTTTTTCACCTGGGTTCTCTGCGAGATGTTCGGCGCCGATAACGGTGTCTGGCCACCGCAGATCCTCGGGCTGATTGCCGCCGTTGCCGGCATGATTTCCGGCACCCTGTTACCGCAGTGGATTGGCCGCCTGAGCCCACCGCCCTCACACCATCATGCCGCTGAAGGCACCTATCACATTGCGCACCACGATCATGAGCGCCAACATGCCGGCGAGCACAACGCCCATCGCTGAGCAGGCGCCTCTCTGGCAGCGCTTGCGTCGTAAACCGCTCGCACTATCACTGGCTTATGTCACCATTGTTGTGTATGCCAGCCTCTATACCAATCAACTCTGGCGCGACAACGGGGTCGGGCTATTCGACTTTATGGCAGGCAACTGGCCGCGTTACTGGACCCGACAAGATGCATGGTTCAATGTTCTGGCTTATCTTCCGCTGGGATTCCTGCTAACGCTTGCGCCAACGCATCGGCCTTCACCCTGGGCCCGCGTCGCCATACCAATCGTTATTGGCTTCGCGCTCTCGGCAAGCATGGAAGCTTTGCAGACTTTTATCCCGGGTCGCGTCTCGTCGTTACTGGATCTTTTGTTCAATACACTTGGCACGCTCTGCGG
>JBDQLO010000175.1:0-2952 GCA_040262735.1 Fluviibacter sp. | reverse complement strand
GTTGCGGGGGCTGGTTGCCTCGGTGGATGGTTCGCAAATCATCGCTGGGGAGTGCCGCGGTAGCTGGGCCGATGCCGAAACGTTGGGATTAGCATTGGCCGAACGCTTGCTGGCCGAGGGCGCGGCTGCGCTCATCGCCCAGATTGATTCACCATCGGCCTAAGGCGGGCGTGATGTCGCCGCAACACCCCCTGCGCGGCAAACGTTTTCTGGTGACGCGGCCGGAAGGCCAGGCCACCGCCCTGGTTCATGGCATACAGGCGCTGGGCGGGAACGTGCAACACATTCCTTTGCTCGCGATCAAGCCGGTCGATGACCTCTCTGGTCTGAAAAAGATGGCCAACGAACTGACCGGATACCGCGCTTGCATTTTTATCAGTGCGAATGCGGTCAAGGCGGCATGGCCGATATTATCTGCCGCGAATCCAGCGGGTTGGCCAACGACGGTTGCTGCAGCAGCTGTCGGCCCCGGCACTGCAGCTGTGTTGCGCGCCTATGGTGTCGCACAGGTGGTACAGCCTGAGCGCCAATATGATTCCGAGGGCCTGCTATCCGAGCCTTTCTTCGCTGAAATGTCGTGTCATGGTCAGGCTTTTGCGCTGATACGGGGAGAGGGTGGTCGAGATTTTTTGGCGCAGTCCCTTCGCGCGCGGGGCGCCCGTGTGGACGACGTTGCGGTTTACCGCCGGCAGCCCCATCCGGAGGCGCTACAGCGATTGCAGACATGGCTTGATGCTGGGTCGGAAACCGGGATGTTGCTGATCAGCAGCAGCGAATCTTTGCAAGGCATTGTGTCAACTGCGAGCGCTGACTTGGTCGCCTCCCTTCAGACGCTTCCGGTGCTGGCACCGCATCCGCGCATTGCCGAGTCCGCCCGTCAGATGGGTTTCTTGCACGTGACTGTCTGCGATGGGGGTGATGCCGGCCTGTTGCGTTATTTGCAAACGTATAATGAGACCAAACTCGCCTGAATAGAACGGAGATCCCATGAGTGACGACCCGATGCCGGATCAACCATCGCAAGCGGTGCCGAATCCAAAGAAACGATCGACGCAGCGGCGCCGGATGCCGGGTGGTCGTTGGATTTGGGTGTTATGTCTATTGCTGGTGATCGGATTTGGTGTTCAGCAATTGGCGACATTGCGTTTCTGGGAAACGCTCGACAACGAAGCAGGTCAGATCGCCACGGTAGATGCTCGACTGGCCGCATTAGAAGCTGCCCTGGTCGATCAGACCCGTTTACGCGAGGAGGTCCAGCAGATGCAACAGTCCTTGCAACAGGAGCGCGCGCTGTTGGGTCTGGATCGTATTGAACAGCAGATGGATGCTGGTTGGCAGATTTGGCAGGGCACGGGTGATCCCAAGGTTTTGGTGCTGGCTTTGCAGAATGCGCAGCGCAGTCTGGCAAATCAACCGAGCGGGTCCGCTCAAGCCCTTCGTCTGGCGATCAGCCGTGACCTGGTCGTACTCAAGTCACAGCAAGTCCTGGACCTGCGAACGGCGGTTGAAAATATTGATACCGTCATTGCCAGCATCGACAAGCTGCCACTCGTTCAGGATCGACGCGTGCCTGTGGCTCCGTCCACGGATGCCGTCGCAGGGGCAGCTGAAGCGGCCGAGCCCGAAACCCTGCTGGAACGTGGGCGTCGGTTCGCGGTTGCGATGGCTCGGGATGTCGGGCAAACGATTCTCAGTATGATTCGCGTCCAACGCCTGGATCATGCCGAAGCGGGTCTTATTGCACCCGAACAAAAGGTGTTTCTGCAACAGGGCTTGCGCCTGCTGCTATTGGACGCCCGTCATGCGTTGATCATGCGTCATCCAGATGTCTATCAGCAGACCCTGGGGCAGGCACGCGCCTGGATCACGAAATATACCGACACGGCGGATGCCCTGGTCAAGGATGATCTGGCCACGTTGCAAAAACTGATGGCGCTGAACATTGACCCGGCGGCCGTGAGTCTGGAAGAGTCGCGAAAGGCATTGGCCGCCGCGCGTTTGGCGCTAACGGGCGAACCAGCGGTCGACGCTGAGGCAGCGCAAGATCTTGGTTCATCCACCGCGGAACCGGCCAATGCGCTCGAATCCGACAAAGCCCAGGATACTAAGAAAGGGTCGGCGCAATGAGACAGTGGCTGATCTGGGGACTGGGGCTAGGCACCCTGGCGGTGGTCGTCGCTGATCTTATGGCGCGTAATGATGGGTACGCGTTGATTGTCTTCTC
The DNA here is from genome assembly GCA_040262735.1 of Fluviibacter sp. GTDB lineage: Bacteria > Pseudomonadota > Gammaproteobacteria > Burkholderiales > Rhodocyclaceae > Fluviibacter. The sequence continues at coordinate 728 of JBDQLO010000175.1, read as the reverse complement.
GACCTGGCGCGTCGAGATGTCGTTGAATTTTATGATACTGGCGCTGATCGCCACGCTGATTGCCGGTGCGGTGTTGCTGAAACTCTTACAGGGGGCAGTGCATTTGCCGGCAAGACTGGTACGTTTTCGGGCATTGCATCGTCAGCGCAAGGGCGAACAAACGTTTCTCGCATCGCTACGGCTGTTGCTCGAGGGGCACTTTGAGGCATCGATCAAAGCTGCGGAACGTTCACGTAAGCTGGGCTTTGCGCCTGGCTATGCCGATCTGCTCGCGGCGCGTGCCGCGCAAGGTCTGGATGATGCCGATCGGGCGGCCGTTTGGTTGGGACGTGTCGAATCTGATGACGCGTCGCTGGTTGCCGCCCGCATGGAGCAGGAGGCGGAGATGCTCGTTGCCCGCCGCCAATATGAACCCGCCCTGCAGGTGTTGGAGCTGGCAAAGCGTCAGACGCGCCCCCCCGGAAGCACGGCGGCGCTGCGAACGGAGTTACGCGCCTTGCTGGGCACAGAGCGCTGGGAGGATGTGTTGGTTCAGGTGCGAGATTTACGGCCGCGCGATGGCTTGTCTCAGAGTTTTCTGGCAAGTTGTCGCCGTCAAGCGCACCTGGGTAATTTACGCCACTATCGCAGCGATCAGCAACGTTTTAGCCTGTATCTCACGCAGATCCCGCATCAGGAGCGCGATGCCGATCTCTTAGAGGCCGCCGATGCCATGCTCAGTCGTATGG
>JBDQLO010000174.1:0-2961 GCA_040262735.1 Fluviibacter sp. | reverse complement strand
GGCCGATATGCTGACGGTATTCCGACACGGGGATCGATCGAATATCAACACCATCGATCCGGATGCTGCCCTCAGAGGCGTCGTAGAAACGGCAGATCAGATTGACCAGCGTGCTCTTGCCCGAGCCGCTATGGCCGACCAAGCCGATCATTTCACCCGGCTGGATGTTGAGGCTGACATCGCGCAGCACGGCACGATTACCGTAGCGAAAGCCGACGCGCTGGATATCGATCCGGCCCGTGACCCGGTCGATATGCACCGGGTTAATCGGTTCCGGCACACTCGAGACATGATCCAGAATGTCGAAGATGCGCTTGGCACCGGTCGCGGCCTTTTGCGTGTGCGAGACGATACGGCTCATCGAATCCAGGCGGGTGTAGAAACGACCAATGTACGCCAGGAAGGCGGTGAGGACACCGACGGTAATTTTGTGGTGTGCCACCTGCCAGATGCCAAAGCCCCATAGGATGAGTAAACCAAACTCGGTGAGCAGCGTCACGGTGGGCGTGAACATGCTCCAGACCTTGTTAACGCGGTCGTTGATCGCCAGGTTATGGGCGTTGGCGGTTCGGAAGCGATTGGACTCGCGCTGTTCCTGGGCGAAGGCCTTGACCACGCGGATGCCGGGGATGGTATCGGCCAGCACACTGGTCACCTCGGCCCACATCCGGTCGATCTTCTCGAAGCCAAAGCGCAGTTTGTCGCGCACGATGTGAATCAGCCACATGATCATGGGTAGCGGTGCCAAGGTGACCAGGGCCAACCACGGGTCGATCGAGACCAGAATGGCCGCCGTCATCAGAATCATGATGACGTCGGTGGCGAAGTCGAGCGCATAGAGCGAGAGGAAGACGCAAATGCGGTCGGATTCGTTCCCGATTCGCGCCATGAGGTCGCCGGTTCGTTTGCCGCCGAAGTACTCTAGCGAGAGTTTGAGCAGGTGGTCGTAAGTGGCCGTACGGAGGTCGGCCCCAATCCGTTCGCTGACCAGCGCCAGGATGTAGGTACGCGCCCAACCCAAGCCCCAGGCCACCAGGGCACTGATTAACAAACCGCTCAGCAACATCACCGTCAGGCCGATGGGAATGTGCTTGCCGTTTTGGAACGGGATCAGCACCTTGTCCATCAGCGGCATGGTCAGGTACGGCGGCACGAGCGTGGCAGCGGTGCCAAGCAGCGTCAGCCCAAAGCCAATGAGCAGCTCTTTTTTGTAGGGCCGGGCAAAACGCCACAGGCGTAGCAGTGTCCAGGTTGAGGGTGAGGTGAGGTTTTCGCTGTAGCAAGCCGGGCATTCGTCTTGATCCGGCGGTAGCGGTGTCCAGCAGTTGGGGCACAGCGCCTGTTCTTCGGTGTCTTCTTTGGGCGGCGGCGCCTCGCCGCTGTCGATTCGTTGTTTCTCGCGCAGGCTGTCGAGCTGACGTACCAGACGCAGCGCCGACGGGTTTTGCGCCAGCGTAAAGCGCCAACAGGCCTGTCGGCCACTGTTGGACAGCACATCCAGTGTGGCGACGCCGGCATGGTCGCTCAGCTTGAGGGTCAATTCCGGGGTGAGTGGCCAGACCGACCAGTCTCCCGTCGGGGACAGCGCATACAGGTTGCGGTCGGTCAGGCAGACCAGGCCACGCGCAAAGTGGAGATCGGCGTCAAGATCTGTCTCGATGGTGGCCAGCACCGTTTCATCAGCCGGCACCCTCGCCCGCACGGCGGGGAGCCAGAATTCGGGGGTCGGGTTACCGGTAGCGCCAGAGATGCCAGGCACGGCCGGGGTTGAAACGGGATGTAGATTCAATTGGAAAACCGCTGTCTTTATTCTAGGGACTGCCGCTTGGATTTTTGCTCTGATTCTATAACGCACCAGACTGGTTCCGGCTGACAGAATCCGGGGAATTTGTTGGCAAAATTCGCCTTCGCCGGCGCTTTGAATAAGAAAGTCTCGGATACGTCATCCGTTTGGAATCCGGCGCGTTATTACCCCCAGGTTTCTGTTTACAATGGCGTAGCAAGCCGCCCGAAGGTCTTTTGACATCGCAATTAGCCAGATGAGTCATAAATCCATAAAAATCATCGACATCAAGTCGATTCGCGGTCCCAATATGTGGACCTATGTACCGGTTCTGGAAGCCTGGGTGGATATTGGCGATCTGGAAGACTTTCCCTCCGACAAGATCCCCGGCCTACCCGATCGGCTGGTTGCCTGGCTACCCGGCCTGATGGAGCATCGTTGCAGCTACGAGGAGTACGGCGGTTTCGTTCGTCGTCTGCACGAAGGCACCTGGCCGGCCCACATCATGGAACACGTCACGCTGGAGCTGCTTGGCCTGGCTGGCGTTCCCGGTGGCTTTGGTCGTGCCCGCGAGGCGGATCGCCGGGGCGTTTATAAAGTCATCATTTACAACCTGCACGATGACGTCACCCGTCTGGCTATTGAAACCGGCCGCGACCTGATCATGGCCGACATCGAAGACCAACCCTTTGATGTGGCCGCTGCCGTTGAGGCACTTAAGGATCTGGCCGAAGACCGCCTGCTGGGTCCGAGCACCGGCAGCATTGTGACTGCCGCCATGGAACGCAAGATTCCGGCGATGCGCCTGGCCGAGAACAACCTGGTGCAGCTGGGCTACGGTTCCAAGCAACGCCGGATCTGGACCGCCGAAACCGACCAGACCAGCGCGATTGCCGAAACCATTTCACGCGATAAAGATCTGACCAAAAGCCTGCTCAAGGCCTGTGGCGTGCCGGTGCCCGAGGGCACCGTGGTCGAAACAGCCGATGAAGCCTGGGAAGCGGCCCAAGACATCGGCTTACCGGTCGTGGTCAAACCCTCCGACGGCAACCATGGCCGCGGCGTATTCACCAATATGCTGACCGAACAGGAAGTGCGCACTGCGTTTGCGGTCGCTGTCGACGAAGGCAGTAGTGTGATCGTCGAACGCTTTATTCCCGGTAACGAACATCGTCTCC
>JBDQLO010000173.1:0-2977 GCA_040262735.1 Fluviibacter sp. | reverse complement strand
GGTCTGACGTTCGAGATGGCCCAGTCTGGAAGGATGACCGAGACTGTGAATAAGGAATTCTGCGCGACGATCAAGTGGCTCGAATCAAGGGGTGTGTGCGGCATCACAGGCGATTGCGGCTTCATGATGGCCTTCCAGCCACTCGAGATGACCTGGAGCGGCAAAGGCGAGGTGGTGACGCTGCATCACGCCGAGTGGCAGGGGGGTCAACCGCTGCTACAGGGGCGGGCGCTGCTCTGCGGTTATTACCTGAACGAACTATTACTCAATCTGCTGCCGCGCGAGGATGCACACGAGCAGATCTTTGATCACTACAGCAAAACACTGGTGGCGTTGACGGACTCACCGGCACCGGATGCGGCATTTTTTTCAGCGTGTCTGCGCAGCTTCGAAAAACGGCTGCTGGGTGAGCTGGGCTATGGCCTGATGCTGACCCGCGATAAAGCAGGAGACGCCATTCAAGCCGACCGCCGGTATTGGTATGAAATGGAATCTGGCCCGCGTGCGGTGTCGGATTCTTCGGCTGTGGCCGGTACAATAAGCGGACAAACGTTGCTGGATATGGACGCCGAGTCTTTTGGCGACCCAGTCAGCCTCGCGGAGAGCAAACAGCTCATGCGCAGTCTGATGGCGTTTTACCTGAATGGGCGTCAGCTACACAGTCGTCGCCTGTTTGAAGATCTGACCGACTTGTGACTTTTTATCATGATTGAACTCGGTGTAAATATTGATCACGTCGCCACGCTCCGTCAGGCGCGGCGGACGTATGAACCGGATCCGGTCTGGGCGGCGGTGGAAGCGCATCTGGGCGGTGCCGATGGCATTACCGTCCATCTGCGCGAAGACCGGCGTCATATCCAGGATGCCGATGTGCGCAAGCTGCGGGACCTGACGCAGATCAAACTCAATCTGGAAATGGCTGCCAACGACGAGATGGTCGGCATTGCCTGCGAGCTCCAGCCTGAAATGGCCATGCTGGTGCCGGAAGGGCGTGAGGAAGTGACGACGGAGGGTGGGCTCGATATCGTCGGCCAGGAAACGCGTTTGGCCGAGATCGTTGCCCGGCTGCGTGATGCCGGGATCGTAACCAGCACCTTTATTGATGCAGACCCGGCGCAGGTCGATGCGGCCGCCCGGATTGGCGTGCAGGTCTGCGAAGTGCATACGGGGCCGTATGCGCATGCCTTTCATGCCGCCGGTCGTGATGTTGAACGTCCGGCCGTGCAGAACGAATTATTGCGGGTGGCTTCTGCCGGTCAGCAGATCCGCGCGCTGGGGATGCGTTTTAACGCCGGCCATGCACTCAATTATTACAACGTCCAGCCTATAGCGGCGCTGCCCGGTATTCGAGAGCTGCATATCGGCCACGCCATCGTGAGTCGTTCGGTTTTTGTCGGACTGCGCGATGCCGTTAGCGAAATGAAGCGCCTCATGCGTGAAGCCGTTAGTCTGAGCTGAAATTCATGATTCGTGGCATCGGCACCGACCTTGTGTCTGTTCAGCGTATTGGACAGTTGTTGTCGCGCCATCCCGAGCGAGGCGTACGGCATTTGCTCCACCCGGACGAAGTGCGCGAAGCCGATGCCGCGCCATCGCGTGAGCGCTTTGTGGCCAAACGCTTTGCCGCCAAAGAGGCGCTGGCGAAAGCCCTGGGCACGGGTCTGCGCGCGCCCGTGCTGTTGCCAGCCATGCGTGTTGAACACGATGCGCTGGGTAAACCTTTTTTTAGTTTTGATGCTGTGCTGGACGAATGGATCCGCCAGCGTTCCCTGCAGATTCATTTGTCGATTTCCGACGAGGTGGATCATGCGCTTGCCTTTGTTGTTGTGGAGCGTTTATGAATACCCAGGTTTCCTATGGCCCCCTGATGATCGATGTTGCAGGCTTGGCCCTGACCGAAGCCGATCGGCGTCGCTTGCTGCACCCCCTGGTGGGCGGTGTCATTCTCTTCTCGCGGAATTACAAAGATCCGGTTCAGCTGTCGGCACTGACACAGGAGATTGCCCAACTGCGCAACCCGCCTTTGCCGATCACGGTTGATCACGAAGGGGGCAGGGTACAACGCTTCCGTGAGGGGTTTACCCGCTTACCGGCGATGCGCGTCCTGGGCGAATTATTTGCCCGAGACCCGATCGCGGCTGAAAATGCGACTGTGGCGGTAGGTCTGGTGCTGGCTGCCGAACTGCGTGCCCATGGGGTCGACTTTTCTTTTACGCCGGTACTCGATCTGGACTGGGGCCGCAGCAGTGTCATCGGCGATCGCAGTTTTTCCGTGGATCCGCAAATCGTATCGCGTCTCGCCGCGGCGCTGATTCGCGGTTTGAGCCAAGGGGGCATGGGTTCGTGCGGCAAGCATTTTCCCGGTCATGGTTGGGTCGAGGCCGACTCGCACGTGGCGATCCCGGTCGACGAACGCAGCCTGGCCGAGATTGAAGTCGACATGCAGCCCTATCATGAGTTGTCGCTCGATGCCGTGATGCCGGCGCACGTGATTTACCCGGTTCTGGACGAGCGCCCGGCGGGCTTCTCACCGCGCTGGCTGACCAAGTTGCGCCTCGAGTGTCAGTTTGATGGCCTTATTTTCAGCGATGATCTATCGATGGAAGGCGCCAGCGTGGCCGGTAACATCGTCGACCGTGCCCATGCCGCTTGGGATGCCGGTTGTGATGTGCTGCTGGTCTGTAACAAACCCGATTTTGTTGATCAACTGATCGCCGAATGGCAACCGCAGGCGCAACCCAAGCGGGCCGCCCGGATCAGGAATCTTCTGGGCGAACCCGGTCTTGGCCAGGATCGTCCGCTGACCCGGGCGCAGCTCGATGCCCATCCCGATTACCAGGCGGCGCTCAAGCTGATTCAGAGCCTGTAGCGCATCATGAGCCACCCGCTCCAGGATCAGGTACGGACACTGCCTGAACGGCCGGGGGTTTACCGCTTTCTGGCCGAAGACGGCCAGGTGCTCTACGTGGGCAAAGCC
>JBDQLO010000172.1:0-2981 GCA_040262735.1 Fluviibacter sp. | reverse complement strand
TTTCCGGGGAGTCGACTTCGCGCCGGAATTGTTCGCTAGAAACCAGATAGACGCCTTCACCCATGAGTTTGCCGGTTTTGCTGCTGACCAGCTTGGCCTCGACCATCAGATAGGGTTTGCTGCCGTCAATGTTGTTGCCCTTGCCTGCCGCTTTCAGAACAGTTGAAATCGGCACCAGTCGGCGGGGTCGAAATGCGTCGCCATCGAGCAGGACGCCGGTGATGGCAGTGCTCAGGCGCGCCACTTGTTCCCCGGGTTTGTAGCTGATGCCGAACTGTTTACGGACAAGTTGACGCATGGTGATATCCATCGAATTTCGGATACGGTAAATGGTCTCTTCCGAAATGCCGGTCTTGCCCAAGTTTTTTTCAGCCGATTGATAGAGCACGATCGGATCGACCATGACCGTTTTGAAGTCGCTCCGCTTAAAGTCTGGTGACTGGTACCGGTAGATACGAATGCCCGGCTGAGTAGATACCTGCTTCAAACGGTCGTAATCGGCCGCATCGAGAAATTCATTGGGATCCGGCCGCGAACCAAAACCCGCGCAGGCACTCAGCAACAACGCAAGGATGGTGCACACCAGCAGTCGTGGCAGGCGGTGCGTGGGTTTGGTGCAAAAATCCGCAATCATGCGTGTCTGAATCATGGGGTCGGTCATGGCTGAGTCGGCAGCCATCAGGCTTCAATGCGATAATGTTCTAATTATAAGCCCTGGATACGTCTGATGCCCCGACACTACCTCGTTACTGGCGCCGCCGGCTTTATCGGTATGCACACCGCTGAACGATTACTGCAGCGAGGGGATACGGTTGTCGGGCTGGATAACTTGAACGATTACTATGATCCTGCCTTGAAGCTGGGTCGCCTGGAAGTCCTCAAAAAGTATCCGGGCTTTTGCTTTATCAAGGGCGACCTGGTCGATCGCGAACGGATGACAGAGCTGTTTGCCCGAGAGCGGTTCGATGGGGTTGTGCATCTTGCCGCTCAGGCCGGTGTTCGCTACTCGGTCACCCATCCGCATACCTATGCCGACTGTAACCTCACGGGCTTTCTCAATGTCCTTGAGGGGTGTCGCCAGAATCAGGTGGGGCACTTGGTGTATGCCTCCAGTTCCAGCGTGTACGGCGGTAACGAAAAGATGCCGTTTTCTGAGGCCGACAGTGTTGATCACCCGGTGAGTCTGTATGCCGCGACTAAACGCGCCAATGAGTTGATGGCGCACAGCTACAGCCATCTGTACAACCTACCGGTTACGGGGCTGCGCTTCTTTACCGTCTATGGCCCCTGGGGGCGCCCTGATCAATCGCTGTTCTTGTTTGTGAGCGCCATGCTCAATAACGAGCCGATCAAGGTTTTTAACGAGGGGAAGATGCGACGCGATTTCACCTATATCGACGATATCGTCGAAGGAGTGATTCGTGTCCTCGATAAGCCAGCGACGCCGGATGCCGCTTTTGATCCGCAACACCCATTGCCCCACACCGGCCGTGCACCGTATCGCATTTTTAATATCGGTAATAGCGATCCGGTTCCACTCATGGACTTTATTACCGCGATCGAGTTGTCGCTCGGTATGACGGCGCAGAAAAACTTCCTGCCCTTACAGGCAGGCGACGTGACGGAAACCTATGCCGATACTCGGGCGCTGGATGCCTGGGTCGGCTTTCAGCCATCGACTTCCGTACGAGACGGGGTGGGGCGGTTTGTCGACTGGTATCGAAGCTATTACGGACGCTGATGCGCCCTTGTCATCATTCTGTGATGCGATGGTGAGAAACTGTTACCTTCAATCCGGATAGACCATATGACTGAAGCCAAATCTGCGCTGTTATGCTTGAACACGGGATCTTCCAGTGTGAAGTTTTCGCTTTATGCCGTGGATGACCACACGCCGCAATTGGTGTTCAATGGGCAGATCGAAGGACTACTGGGTCAGCCGCGCTTCAAGGCAGTGGATGCGCAAGCCGTGATTCTGGACGAGCGTTCTTGGAATGCCCCCAAGCGTCGTGCTGAAGCGGTCGAGATTATTTTGGACTTCGTGCGCGCCCAAGCGCGTGGCTTTCGTTTGGCGGCAGTGGGACACCGCGTCGTACTGGGCGGCATTGAATACCCGCATGCAGTCGTTGTCGATGAAGCGGTCTTGTCGGTTCTGGATCGATACGTGCCAATTGTGCCGAGTCATCAACCGGCGGAAATCGAGGCCATTCGATTATTGCGTGAGATGGACCCCGAACTGACACAAGTGGCCTGTTTCGATTCTGCTTTTCATAGGACGAAACCGGTCTTAGCCGATCTCTACGCCCTTCCGCTGCACTATCGGGATCAGGGTATTCGGCGCTGGGGTTTTCACGGCCTATCCTACGATTACATTAGTACCCAGCTACCGTCACTTGACCCGATGCTGGCCAAGGGTAAAACGGTCGTGATGCATCTCGGGAGCGGTGCGAGCCTTTGCGGGCTCGTCGCTGGCCAAAGTGCTTATTCGTCCATGGGGTTCTCGCCACTGGACGGACTCATGATGGGTACGCGCACCGGAGCGCTGGATCCGATGATTCCGCTTTACCTGATTCAGCAACTGGGGATGTCGGCTGCCGAGGTTGAAACACTCATCATCAAAGAATCCGGTCTGTTGGGCGTGAGCGGGTTTTCCAATGACATGCGTGATCTGGAAAACGCCAGTGTGCCCAATGCAAAACTCGCGATCGACCTCTTCGTGTATATGCTGACCCGAGAAACCGGTGCCGCCATGGCGGCCATCCAGGGTCTCGATGGCATCGTCTTCACCGCCGGTATTGGCGAGCACTCAGCGCTCATCCGCTCGCTCACTTGTCAGGCGCTGGCCTGGGCGGGTATCGAAATCGACGAGGCGCTAAATCGGGGGCCGGGTAAGGGTGCGCGGCAGCTGTCAACACCGAGCAGTCGCGTTCATGTGTGGGTGATTCCTACCGATGAAGAGTCGGTCATCGCACGAGATACCT
>JBDQLO010000171.1:0-2986 GCA_040262735.1 Fluviibacter sp. | reverse complement strand
TTGAAAGACTTGGCCCCGCGCGACTTCGTGTCCCGCTGCATGGACCAAGAAATCAAGGAAGGCCGTGGCTGCGGTCCGAACAAGGACTATGTCCTCCTCGACATCACGCACTTGCAACCCGAGACCATCATGAAACGTCTGCCGGGTATTCGCGAAATCGCTATCGAGTTTGCCGGTGTCGATCCGATCAAAAAACCGATCCCGGTCGTGCCAACCTGTCACTATCAGATGGGCGGCATTCCGACCAACTATCGCGGCGAAGTGGTTGTCCCGCAAAATGGTGAACCCAGCGTCCCGGTGCAGGGCTTCTATGCTGCCGGCGAATGTGCCTGTGCCTCGGTGCACGGCGCGAACCGTCTGGGAACCAACTCGCTGCTCGACCTGCTGGTTTTCGGCAAGTCGGCCGGTGAAACGGTGGTTGAAGCGATCAAGGAAGGCAAGCTGCCCATGCGTCCGTTGCCGGATCACGCGGCAGACAGTTCGCTGGCGCGTGTTAACCGCATCGATTCGGCCACCTCGGGCGAGAGCATGCACGAAGTCCGCGCCGACATGCAACGCGTGATGCAGGCCAACGCCGGCGTGTTCCGCTTTGGCGAAGACATGAAGCAGGGCGTTAAAGAAATCCTGGAAGTGGCCGAACGTGTCAAGAAGGTTGCCACCAAGGATAAGTCCAAAGTCTTCAACATGGCGCGCGTCGAAGCCCTGGAGCTTGAAAACCTGATCGAAGTTGCCAAGGCCACCATGATTTCTGCAGAAAACCGCAAGGAGTCGCGTGGTGCCCACGTGCGTGACGATGCACCGGATACCCCGGAAAATCCCAACGGCCGTGACGACAAGAACTGGCTCAAGCATACCCTTTGGTTCGGTAGCGATAACCACATCGAATACAAACCTGTACAACTGAAGCCGCTGACTGCACCGTCGGTCGAGCTCAAAACGCGTACTTACTAATCCGGAGGAAATCGAACATGACCCAGCGTACCGTTCATTTCAAGGTGTACCGCTACGATCCGGACAAGGATGACGCGCCGTACATGCAGGACATTTCAGTTGATCTCGATGAAACTGACAAAAAGCTTCTCGATGCTCTCATCAAGCTGAAAGCCAAGGATGATCTGATCTCCTTCCGTCGTTCGTGCCGTGAAGGCGTTTGTGGCTCGGATGCCATGAACATCAACGGCAAGAACGGCCTGGCCTGCCTGACTGACGTCGATAGCCTGAAGCAGCCGATCGTGCTGCGCCCGCTACCGGGCCTGCCAGTCATTCGCGACCTGATCGTCGACATGACCCAGTTCTTCAAGCAGTACCATTCGATCAAGCCCTACCTGATCAATAACGATCCGGCACCCGAGCGTGAGCGTTTGCAGTCGCCAGAAGACCGTGAAGAACTCAATGGTCTCTACGAGTGCATTCTGTGCGCCTGTTGCTCGACGTCTTGCCCGTCGTTCTGGTGGAACCCGGATAAGTTCGTCGGCCCGGCTGGCCTGCTGGCGGCTTACCGCTTTATCGCCGACACGCGTGATCAGGCGACCAACGAGCGTCTGGACAATCTGGATGATCCGTACCGCCTGTTCCGCTGTCATACCATCATGAACTGTGTTGATGTCTGCCCGAAGGGTCTAAACCCGACGAAGGCCATCGGCAAGATCAAAGACATGATGGTGCGTCGCGCCGTCTAAGCGCGTTCGACCTTAATCAGGAATCGGCCGGGGATGGAACAGCATGAGCTCAACAAGCTGCGTTGGCACTGTACGCGCCGCGCATTGCTTGAGCTGGATATCACCCTCGGCCGTTTTCTGGATAATGGTTTCAACAGGCTCAACGAAACGCAGGTTAAAACTTTCATTGATCTAGTGGCCATGGAAGACCATGACCTCTGGGCGCTAATCAGCGGCAAGGTCGAAAGCGCCGATCCGCTTGAATGCGAAGTGATCGCCGCGATTCGTAAGCACTGAGTAAGGCTCGCCGGTTACGTTCGACATATCAGTCGGGCGCTTTGCCTGTAAAGAATTACACGCTGTATCGACCATCCAGCATCATCGTCAAACACCTCATTTTTTGGGAAGAAGCCAATGAGCGAACGTAAAGCCACACTCCAGATCACCGGTCAGGAAGCCGTTGATTTTCCGATCATGGTCGGTACGCATGGTCAGGATGTCATCGACATCCGTACCTTGGGCGCAAAGACAGGTCTGTTTACCTATGACTCAGGTTTTTTGTCGACCGCCAGCTGTCAATCAAAGGTTACCTTCATCGATGGCGACATCGGCGAACTGCTGTATCGTGGTTACCCGATCGAGCAATTGGCCGAACAGTGCAACTTCATGGAAGTTGCCTACCTCCTGAAGAACGGCGAACTGCCGAACAAGCAGCAAAAAGAAGCTTTCGAGAACGACATCAAGCTGCACACCATGGTGCACGATCAGATCAGTCGTTTTTACAATGGCTTCCGTCGTGACGCGCACCCGATGGCCATCATGGTTGGCGTGGTCGGTGCCCTGTCGGCTTTCTACCACCACGGCGAAGATTATTCGAAGCCGGAAGCGCGTAGCGTTGCTTTCAACCGTATTGTCGCCAAGATGCCGACGATCGTTGCTATGGCCTACAAGTACTCGATCGGTCAGCCGTTCATGTACCCGCGCAATGACCTGGGCTACACCGCAAACTTCATGCAGATGATGTTCGGTACGCCGTGTGAAGAGTACAAGCCGAACCCGGTGCTGGTACGTGCGCTGGATATCATTTTCACGCTGCATGCCGACCACGAGCAGAACGCCTCGACCTCCACCGTCCGTCTGGCCGGTTCGTCGGGTGCCAACCCGTTTGCCACCATGGCCGCTGGTATTGCCTGTCTTTGGGGCCCGGCGCACGGCGGTGCCAACGAGGCCTGCCTGAACATGCTCGAAGAAATCGGCGACGTGTCGCGCGTGCCCGAATTCATTGCCCGCGCCAAGGACAAGAACGACAGCTTCAAGCTGATGGGCTT
>JBDQLO010000170.1:0-3028 GCA_040262735.1 Fluviibacter sp. | reverse complement strand
TCCTGGTGGCCTGGTTCTGGCGACGGGTGCCGAGATTGGCAAGCCGTATTCCGGCGCAGCGGGCCGGGGTATTTTTCGGTTGGTTCGCTGCAGCGTTCTATACGCTGGTGGCCGGGGCGGGTATCCCTGCGTTGCGAACGCTGTTCATGTTGAGTGTCGGTGCATTGGCACTAATGACGGGTCGCCATGTTTCACCATTTCGTATTCTGTTACTGGCCCTGGTCGTCGTGTTGTTGTTCGATCCCTGGGCGGGGATGAGTCCGGGCTTTTGGCTCTCTTTTGTCGCGGTGGGTCTCCTGATCTGGGCGGCACTGTCCGAGCATGGCGATGCCGATGAGCAGGCATCGCTGGGGCGCCGTTTACGACGTTGGGTCCGTGGCTTTGGTCGAACCCAATGGGCAGTGACTATCGGAACCTTGCCGTTTCTGCTGATGTTCTTTAGCCAGTTCTCGTTGATCTCACCACTGACCAATGCGATCGCTATTCCGTGGGTGAGTGGTGTTGTGACACCGTTGACGATTCTGGCGCTGGTGGTCCCATGGGATCCGTTGCTGGTGCTGGCCGATGCATTGATGTCACCGCTGGTCGATATGCTCTCTTGGGCAGCCGCGTTGCCCGTGGCCATCTGGCACGCACCGGTACCGCCGCCGCTTGTCTTCAGCCTTGCCGTGGTTGGCGCACTCTGGTGGCTCCTGCCGGCAGGTATGCCGGGACGCTGGATGGCGCTCTTTTTGTGCCTTCCCCTGGTTTGGCCCCGAACCGCCCAGATCCCCGAGGGCCACACAAAAATCGATGTGCTTGATGTGGGGCAGGGTCTTGCCGTTGTGATCCGGACGCACAACCACACACTCCTTTATGACACGGGTCCTTATTACAGCGGCGTAGCCGATGCCGGTGATCGGGTGATCGTGCCCTATCTCCGGGCGATTGGGGTTGATCGGCTGGATGGCATGATCGTGACCCATCGGGATACCGATCACGCCGGTGGTGCCCAGTCTGTCCTGGAGTCGATGCCCGTGAGATGGGTGGCTGATGCACCGGACACCAACTTTGCCCATGGCGTCCCGGGGGTTCAACGTAAACGCTGTGAAGCAGGGCAGGATTGGGTTTGGGATGGTGTCCGCTTCGAGTTTCTTTATCCGCTAAGCGGTCAAGCTAACAAAGATCAGGCATCTAACCACCAGAGTTGCGTACTCAGGGTCAGCGTAGACGGCAAAAGTATGCTGCTAACCGCCGACATTGAAACCCCGGATGAAAATGCCATGCTCGCCAGGGGCATCGAACGTAGCAACGTGATGCTGGTGCCGCATCACGGTAGTGGCACCAGTTCCGGAGGCGGTTTTCTGGATGCGGTGCAACCCGACGTCGCCATCATTCCCGTAGGGTATCGAAACCGTTATCGGCATCCCAAACCCGAGGTGTTGTCTGCGTATGAAGCGCGTAGAATCAGAGTGTTGAGAACCGATCGCGATGGCATGGTGCAAGTGGCTCTGCCAACGATGCGCATTACGGGTTACCGCCAGACGCACCAGCGCTACTGGATGGATCAACCGGATTCGGCAACAACACACCGCGACGAGTGAATAGGACAGAACAATGAATCAGTTTTCCAAGGGGGTCTTACATTCGGTGCTTTGTGGCGGCGCCCTGGGCCTTTACCGAATGGCCTATCGCGAATGGGGCGAGGCATCAAATCCCCGCGTACTGGTTTGTGTGCACGGGCTTACCCGCAACAGTCTGGACTTTGCGCGCATCGCCACGAAGCTGTCTCAGAAATACCGCGTGATTGCGCCGGATGTCGTTGGTCGTGGTGAGAGTGATCGGCACCCCGACCCGATGGCTTACAACACATTGACCTATGCCGCCGATATGGTCACGCTTCTGGCGCGACTTGGCGTTGCGCAGGTCGATTGGCTGGGCACGTCGATGGGGGGGTTGATCGGCATGATGTTGGCCGCCCAGACGCAGACGCCGATCCGTCGACTCGTATTGAACGATGTCGGACCAACACTGTCACTGCTGGCCCTCCAGCGTATCGTCAATTATGTCAGCGGACCGCACCAGTTTGCCGATGCCGAAACCGCCCGTCGCTATGTCCGGACGATTTTTGCGCCTTTCGCGCTAACGACCGAAGCCGACTGGTCCGAACTCATCGACCATTCACTCAGGCCGACTGCCGATGGTGGTTATTGTTTCAAGTACGATCCAGACATTCGCAAACCCCTCGAGGTCGCGCTGTTGGGTCAGGAGGTCGACTTGTGGGCGCTCTATGACCGGATTCAATGTCCGACCCTACTGATCCGTGGTGCACTATCAGATCTGCTGTCCGCCGAAACCGCCCTTGAAATGAGTCATCGTGGCCCGCGTGCCCAGCTAAAGACTGTTGCCGGTGTTGGTCATGCACCCATGTTGATGTCGGATGACCAGATAGCACTGGTGCAGGATTTTCTGGATCATTGATGATGCAAGCACCTGTGTTACCCGATTCGGTCGGGGCAGACTTGGATCAAACGCAGCGTGATCGCCTTCAGGAAATAGCGCGCGAGGCGCAGGCGGTGTATGCCGAACAGCGGCTGGAAAGCGGCGAAGCCACCTGGCCGCATGCGCTGGCCATGGCTAGTCTTGCTGCGGAACTCCGGCTCGATGCCACGGCCCGTGCCGCCGCCTTGTTGTTTGCTTTTCCGGATCAGGCGGGCTTCGATCGGGATCGCTTCGAACAGCACTATGGCCAGGACATCACGCGTTTGGTGCGTGGTGTGCATAAACTCAACAAAATCCGGCCTATTGCTCAGGCCTTTGTCAGCGATACTGCCCTGAATCCGCAGGACCTCAAGGCGCAGGTCGAGAATCTGCGCAAAATGCTATTGGCGATGGTGGAAGACGTCAGGGTCGTACTATTACGCCTGGCCTCGCGCACGCAAACCCTACGTTACTACGCGCAGAACCCCGATCCGGCGCGCCTCGCGGTGGCTCAGGAGACACTGGAGCTGCTTGCGCCGCTGGCGAACCGCCTGGGCGTCTGGGAACT
>JBDQLO010000169.1:0-3049 GCA_040262735.1 Fluviibacter sp. | reverse complement strand
GTGCGATAGCCCCAAACGCCCCCCGGGGCCCCTGAAAAGATGCCAAAGCCATACCCCTTGTGCGATCGGGTCTTTACAGGCAATCTATGCCTGTCGCACCTTGTGCCGGCTGGGTTTGCCGTTCATGCGCCCCCGAGCTGCACGATTTTTTTGGCTTTTAGATTCCGGAGATCACCATGTCGCAGTCCCCTAACCCCGCCGAGGGCTCGGAAGGCAAAAACCCTGCCGAACTGGTTCACGTATACGCCGAAGTCGCCCAACGTGCCTCGCGCGTTCTGAGCAGCTTTCTGGAGCGTCAGTCTGAAAAAGGTGTCAACACCGCCGGCGAAGAGGTCGGTATCGCCAAGGCTTTTATGGATCTATCAGCCCGCCTGATGTCGAATCCTTACCAGCTGGCGCAGACCCAGATGAACATGGTTCATAATTATTTCTCGCTGTGGCAAAACTCCGTGATGCGCATGATGGGTATGAGCGCTGAGCCAACCATGGCGCCGGATCGTGCCGACAAGCGCTTCAAGGACGAAGGTTGGCAGCAGGATTTCGTCTTCGACTTCATCAAGCAGTCCTACCTGATTGCCTCCAAGCACATTCTTGACACCGTGGGTACTGTCGAAGGCATGGATGAGAAGCAGCGTGAAAAAGTGAACTTCTACACCCGTCAATACGTCGACGCCCTCTCGCCAAGCAACTTTGCGCTGACCAACCCGGAAGTGTTCCGCGAAACGGTTCGTACCCAAGGTCAGAACCTGGTCAAGGGTCTGAACAATTTGCTGCATGATGTCGAAGCCGGTGACGGCAAGCTGCGTATCCGCATGACTGATACCTCGGCTTTTGAACTGGGTAAGAATGTGGCCACGACCAAGGGCAAGGTCATTTATCAGAACGACCTATTCCAGTTAATTCACTACGAACCGACGACCAAGCAGCAATTTGAAGTACCGCTGCTGATCGTGCCACCCTGGATCAACAAGTTCTATATCCTTGATTTGCGCGAAAAGAACTCTTTCGTCAAATGGACGACCGATCAAGGCCACTCGACTTTCATCATCAGCTGGCTCAATCCGGATGAGAAACACGCCAACCTTAACTTCGAAGATTACATGCTCGAGGGTTCGTTGGCCGCCATTAATGCCGTTGAGCAGGCCACCGGTTCCAAGAAGATTAATACTGCCGGTTACTGTCTGGGCGGTACGCTGCTGATGTCGACGCTGGCCTATATGGCCGCCAAGAAGGACACGCGCGTTAGCTCGGCTACCTTCTTTACCACCATGCTGGACTTTACGGATCCGGGCGAACTCGGCGTCTTCATCGACGAGGCGAGCATCGCCACGATCGAGAAGAAAATGGAAAAAACCGGTTACCTGGACGGTTCGGAAATGGCGGGTACTTTCAGCATGCTGCGCGCCAACGACCTAGTCTGGTCCTTCGTTATCAACAATTACCTCATGGGCAAGGATCCGTTCCCATTCGATCTGCTCTACTGGAATTCCGACTCGACGCGTATGCCGCGCGCCATGCACAGCTTCTATCTGCGCAACATGTACCTGAAGAACATTCTGAAGGAGCCGGGCGGCATCACACTGGGCGGCGTACCAATCGATATTCGCAAGGTCAAGACCCCCTGTTATTTCGTCTCAGCCATCGAAGACCATATTGCCCCCTGGATCAGCACCTACATGGGCGTGCATCTGCCGTCAGGTCCGGTGAATTTCGTGCTGGGTGGTTCAGGTCACATCGCGGGCATTGTCAACCCTCCGGCTGGCAACAAATACTGTTACTGGACCAACAGCAAGCTGCCTGAAACCGCACAGGCATGGTTCGAAACCGCAAAGCAACACGAAGGCTCATGGTGGCCGAACTGGGAACAATGGGTGGAAGCCATCGACGACAAAAAGGTGGCTGCTCGCGTTCCGGGTGCCGGTCCGTTAAAAGCGATCGAAGATGCACCTGGTAGCTTTGTCAAAATGCGCGCAGACACTCAAAAAGCTTCTGCCGCTGGCAAGGCCAAGGCAAAGACTGCCAAGTAACCCTAGCGCCTTACCCATGAAAAAGCCCGCTTGAGCGGGCTTTTTCAATTCAGGCCGTCCATCGCCAGCACCCGAGCATCACCGCATTACTTTTGCGACTGACGCGCCAGCTTGATGACCGCATCCGTATTCGCCAGCAAATCGTTGAAGCTCGCACCCCTTTGTTGCAACATCTTGTATCGGCCACCTACGACGATTGAGGGCACTGCGTCGATCTGATAGGAGATGGCCATTGCATCGGCCTTCTTCATGGCGTTAGTCACCTCTTGGGAAAAGTACACTTCTTTAAACTTGTTGGCATCGACGCCCGGCTGCTTCGCGGCCCACTGCAAGACCGCTTGGTCATCGTAAAGTGCGCGACCTTGCTGGTGGATCGCTACAAAAGCACTCGTATCCATTGCCGATAGCTTCATGAATTGAATCGTGTAGAACAAACGTCCCAGCACCACCCACTGTGGGCGACCAAAGGTCACCGGTACACGTCGAACCGCAACGTCCTTCGGTTGTTTACGGCTCCAACGCTCAAAGGGCTCTGAAAACTCATGGCAATGTGGGCAACCATACGAAAAGAACTCGAGCACATCGATGCGGCTGCCAGGTGCTGGCGCTGGCGTATTCAGTAACGCGTAGGTCTGGCCGGCAATGGCGGCTCCCGTGGTTGCACCCGCAGGCGGCATGCTGCCGCCTAATGCGGCTTGTGCCAGTGCAGCACCCGTTGTTGTAGCGGCACCTAGACCCGCGATCAGCGTAGCGAGAAATTGACGACGTTGCATGAGGACTCCGACTTAGTTTCGGGCGGAAACGGCATCGATGCCGTTCTCTTTGAGTTCGTTTCGGGCGCGGTTGGCGTCATCCTGGCGCTTGAAGGGGCCGATTTTGACGCGATACCAGACTTTTTCGCCAATCACGGCTTTCTGCACACTGGCGTCAAATCCAATCAGCGCCAGATTGGCTTTCTGGGCTTCGGCATCCGATGGCTTCTGGAACGAACCCGCCATCAGATAGAAGCCGCTGGGTGCTTC
>JBDQLO010000168.1:0-3090 GCA_040262735.1 Fluviibacter sp. | reverse complement strand
TTATGACGCAACGCCAGATTTTCGGCTTCCAGATAGCCGATGCCGGCGGCTGGCGGTTCTGCCCGAACCGCCACCGGCACGACCAGCAGCCATGAGAGCAGGCAACCGACCAGAAAAAGGTGGTAGCGGCGATTGGGGTCTCGATCATTCCTTAGGTGCATTGCGCGGCTATCATGCCTTAAGGAAACCTTAAGGTCTACTTGCAGCGCACCAACCTTGTTGCGATGAAGCACAAATTGTTGCAATGCAACAAAATTGGTTTATAATGGGCCTACGACAAAATTAATCTCAAAGGAAAACACCATGACGAAGACCCCGAACATCCCGAACGTTGAAGAACTGGCTGCTGCCAACGTTGCCGCGATCAACCATCTGGAAGCCGTTGCGCACACCGCGCTCGAAGCAATCGAAAACCTGGCCGCACTGAATCTGGGTTTTGCCCGTCAGTCGCTGCAAAAGGGGTCCCAGCACGCAGCGTCTGCGCTCAAGCTCAAGACCCCGCAAGAAGCGGCTGCGTTCAGTGCCGAAGCGGTTCAGCCGGGTGTTGAGTCGGTTGTTGCCTACAGCCGCTCGGTTTACGATATTGCCAACGGTGCTGCAGCTGAAATCACTGCCATGCTGAAAAAGCAATTTGACGACATGTCGAAGCAAGTACAAGCTGCTGCCGTATCAGGTGCACAGCAAGCCCCGTTTGGTTCGGATGTTGCCCTGGCCGCCATCAAGCAAGCCATTGATGCCAGCAACACGGCCTACGCTGATCTGACGAAGAAGGTGGAAGCTGCGGCAGCGATCGCCCAGGCCAACGTTGCCAAGGCAACCGATGCTGCGGTGAAGGCTACCAAGCGTAAGTAATCGCTTTTCATAGGCTTCTACCCAAGGGATTTGGTAGAAGTAACAAAGTCGCCTTTCAAAGGCGGCTTTGGGATGGCCCGGCTGAGTCCGGGCTTTCTTTTTTTGGAATGGTCAAAGGGCGGTCGAAGCACTGACGGGTTGGTGACTGACTGTTAGGATTCCCCCAGAATTCGTTTGAGCACCGATAGATCCTTGGCATATTCGGCAGCATCGATTCCTGTGTTCGCGCTTGAAAAGTGTTCCAGAAGGCCAACAATTGAACGACGAAACTGGGCATTGGCTTTGACTGCAGGCACGATCTTTCTGAAAAAACAATCGAGTGACTGATGTTGTCCCTGTTTTTGGGCTTCGTAAACGTAATCAACCAGCGTTCTGAGAGCCGTCACTTCGCCCGCGTTTTTCGAAGATTCTGCGCTGACACGATTATCGTCAATGGTGATGGCGAATTGGATGGCATTATCGAACAGCGCTGCAACCAGGCTGTCGACTTCCTGCTCGTCAAAGCGCTCAGACTCCAAAACGAGAAGCCATGCCTTTTCATGGGCAGACATCATATACGGAGCGGCTTTCTTTGCGATTTCTTCACTCATTGGCAGAAACTCGAACGTATCCTTCTGGGGTTGAAGACAAGAGTCTACCCGGCGATCCACAAAAAGATGCCGGGTCAACCGGGGATTTAGCAACGGTCGCTACCTTATCAAAAAACGGATATTGGGCAAAAGGGAGATGCGCAGCAACGCTTAACCCGGGGGGAGGGCACGGACCCTGCGTCGTGCATGCGCGGCCACGCCATCTTTTAAGGCCGCACGAATCGGTATGGCCATGAGGCTAATGCTCTTGTGGACGGCGATTGTTTCGAGAACCCCTGGCTTTCGTCGATGGATAAAAGGATAGACCCAGTCCGGCAGATTCATAAATCCTGCACGACTGAGCAATTTCAAAAAGGGTCGCGTTGCCGGTGTCGCGGGGAAATTTTCAAGCAATTGAATAATGCTTTGCGCGCGTTCGCCGAAATGTAACTCTGGGCGATAAGCCGCAATGGCAATCTCGGTGTCGCGATATGAATCGGGTAAATGACTCGCGCCCATCAGCGCACCCAGGGACGTCATTTCTCTAAAATACTGATCTTTTTGTGAACGGGTAAAATTTCGATGATGATAGGACTCGCACGCGCTCATGAAGCTTCGGGTTTCGGTCAGATGAACCCAACCTAAAAGATCCGGATCAGTCGCGCAATACGGTTGTCCCAATTCGTCAAACCCGGTCACTTTGCGGTGTATCTGATTCACTTTCTCGATGGCACGCGTGGCCATCTCGGTTGATCCATAAGTTGTCGCGGCTATAAAAAATGCCGTTCGACCTAACCGGCCTTGCAGATCTTCCCGAAAAGTGGAGTGATCCCATACTCCCGCTAACACCCTGGGGTGAAGCGATTGCAGCACCAGCGAGCTGATCCCCCCGATCATCATCGAAATAAAGTCCTCGTGAACCTGCCATGCCATCGATTGCGGACCAAATAGCCCCAGATCACCTGCCGGCTCAAGAAAAGCAACGGGTGGTCCCTTGGTACCGACAATGCTTCTGATGGAATCACGGATAAGGTTCAATATCATGACAAGATCCGAAAAAATTAACGCGGCTAGGTGTTGTTGATTGATGCCGACAAATTCAAGCCGCTAAGCCACGCACCTTCGACCTTGCCACCATTGATCCAGTCGCCACAAATGCCGAGCTTGCTGTGATCATCCCAAAAGAACCGATCCATCAGCGGGGTGGATGTATCTGCATAACGCCATCGATGAGCGCTACATTCATCGGGCTCTGCGCCGCCTAAATCCCTAAAGGCAGCCAAGAGCTCAGGAATGACATCTGAAGATGTTGCCTCGATATGACGCTCACTCCAGGCGGCAGATGCTTGCAGCACCCAGGTTTCGTGGTCAGATTTGCGTCCGGGTTTACTACTGTCGCGAGCCACCCAGCGGAGTGGCCCCTGATTGACGAAGGCGGCGTCAAAACCAATAGCCTGGTTCTTCTGATAAGCCAGCATCAGGGTCCAGCTGCCGACCATTTTGACACAGGCTGTGTGCAATGCAAAAGGGTGATCGAGTGTTGCCAGCAACGGGGTTGCCTGAGGCGCTGGTATGGCAAGCACCAGTGCATCAAACGCGGTCTTCATATCACCCTGCTCAAGCGTTGTGACCGACCACCCGGCGTCAGTCTTTCTGACTGAAATAACGG
>JBDQLO010000167.1:0-3111 GCA_040262735.1 Fluviibacter sp. | reverse complement strand
CCCTCCGGCATGCCGATACCCAGATTGACGATGCTGTTTGGTCGCAGTTCGAAACAGGCACGACGGGCGATGATTTTGCGATCGTTCAGCGCCATGGGCGAGATCTGATCGAGCGTGACCCGCGTCTCGCCGGCAAAGGCCGGGTTGTAATGCTCCAAAAAGGTCTGCTGGTGGTGAGTTGGATGTTCGGCGAGCACAATATGGTCGACCAGAATGCCGGGAATACGCACCTCTTTGGGTTTGAAGGTGCCATGCGCCACCAGCTGCTTGACCTGCACAATGACCTTGCCCCCCGAGTTGTGAACGGCCATGGCGATCGCCAGCGACTCTAAAGTCAGGGCTTCTTGTTCCATGCTGATGTTGCCCAGCTGATCGGCCGAGGTGCCGCGCAGAAAGGCAACGTCGATCGGAAAAGTTTTGTACTGCAGATATTCGCGACCGTGGACGGTCGTCAGAGCGACATAGTCCTCCTCGCTCCGGGCGTTGATTTTGCCACCGCCATTGCGGGGGTCGACAAAGGTATGCAGGCCCACGTGCGTGGTCAGGCAGGGTTTGCCCGAGGCAATGTCGCGAAACAGCTGGGTGAGTACCCCCTGCGGCAGGTTGTAGGCTTCGATCTGGTTGTTGACGGCGAGTGCGCCGAGCTTGGGAATCAACCCCCAATGACCGCCCACGACCCGTTTGAGGAGCCCCGGTGCCGCGAAATGATTCAGACCGCGGTCTTTGCCATCACCCTGACCGGCGCCAAAAACAAGCGTCAGATCTCGGGGCAGCCCGGTTTTGTTAAAGTGGGCCTCCAGGGCGACCGCCAGATTCTCGGGAAAGCCAATGCCCACGAAGCCGCAAGTGGCCAGCGTCTGGCCCGATTGCACCAGCGCTGCAGCGGCAGCGGGGCTGAGCAGCTTGGGAGACGTTGCAGTGGCCATGAGCGGTTGATCCATCGATTCCTGAGTGGGCTACACTGGCAAACAGGACCAGCAAGACTTGAAAAAAGACGTTTAGGCTACATATTGCCAAAAGATCATGGCGTTCGGACATGCCGGCGCCAAATATAAGAACACCAAGGACAACTATGCGATTCGATAAACTGACGACCAAGTTCCAGCAGGCTCTGGCCGATGCCCAGAGCATTGCCCTCGCCAACGATGGTGGCTTCATCGAGCCGGCGCATCTGCTGCTGGCCATGATTCAGGAATCCGACGGCGGGATCCGTTCGCTGCTCGAGCGCGCCGGTGTCAATGTGACCGCGCTGGCCCGCGAGACCGAGGCGCTGGTCAAGCGCCTGCCGCAGGTGCAGGGTACCGGTGGCGAGATGCAGGCCTCGCGCGATCTGGGCAACCTGCTCAATCTTTGCGATAAAGAAGCCGCCAAGCGCGGTGACCAGTTCATCGCTTCTGAACTCTTTCTGCTTGCCCTGTGTGATGACAAAGGCGAAACCGGCCGCCTGTGCCGCGACAACGGGTTGAACCGCAAGTCGCTCGAGCTGGCCATTCAGGCGGTGCGCGGCGGGCAGGGCGTGGATTCGTCGGACGCTGAAAGCCAGCGCGAAGCCCTGAAAAAATACTGCCTGGATCTGACCGAGCGCGCCCGTTTGGGCAAGCTGGATCCGGTCATCGGCCGCGACGATGAAATCCGCCGCTCGATCCAGATCCTGCAACGGCGCAGCAAGAATAACCCGGTCCTGATCGGCGAACCGGGGGTCGGTAAGACCGCCATCGTCGAAGGCCTGGCCCAGCGCATCATCAACGAAGAAGTGCCGGAAACCCTGAAGGGCAAGAAGGTCCTGTCGCTCGATATGGCCGCACTGCTGGCCGGTGCCAAGTATCGTGGCGAATTCGAAGAGCGCCTGAAGGCGGTGCTTAAGGATATTGCCGCCGAAGAAGGCAAGATCATTCTTTTCATCGACGAAATCCACACCATGGTGGGTGCCGGTAAAGCCGAAGGCGCCATGGATGCGGGCAATATGCTGAAGCCTGCGCTGGCTCGCGGCGAACTGCATTGCATCGGTGCCACCACGCTGGACGAATACCGCAAGTACGTCGAGAAGGATGCTGCGCTGGAGCGCCGTTTCCAGAAGGTGATGGTGGAAGAACCCTCGGTCGAATCGACCATCGCTATTCTGCGCGGTCTGCAGGAGCGCTATGAAGTGCACCACGGCGTTGAGATCACCGACCCGGCCATTGTGGCCGCGGCCGAACTCTCGCATCGTTACATTACGGATCGATTCCTGCCGGATAAGGCCATCGACCTCATCGATGAAGCCGCTGCCAAAATCAAGATGGAGATCGACTCCAAGCCGGAGCAGATGGACAAGCTCGACCGCCGTCTGATCCAGCTCAAGATCGAACGCGAAGCCGTCAAGAAAGAAAAGGACGAAGCCTCGCAGAAGCGCCTGGGCCTCATTGAAGAAGAGATCAATACGCTGGGCAAGGAGTACGCCGACCTCGACGAAATCTGGCGCGCCGAGAAATCGACGCTGCAGGGTTCGGCGCACATCCGCGAAGAAATCGAAAAGCTGCGCCTTCAAATGGCTGAGCTGCAACGTAAAGGTCAGTTCGACAAACTGGCCGAGCTGCAATACGGCAAGCTGCCAGAGCTGGAAGCCAAGCTGAAAGCCGCTGAAAGCAAAGGGGATGCCGCGAATGCGGAGGCCGCCAAGCACAAGCTACTGCGCACCGAGGTTGGTGCCGAAGAAATTGCCGAGGTGGTCTCGCGGGCGACGGGTATCCCGGTGTCGAAGATGATGGAAGGTGAACGCGCCAAGCTGCTGCAGATGGAGAGCTATCTGCACAACCGCGTGATCGGCCAGAACGAGGCTGTGCGTCTGGTGTCGGAAACGATCCGTCGTTCGCGCGCCGGTCTATCCGATCCGAATCGTCCGTATGGCTCGTTCCTGTTCCTCGGCCCCACCGGTGTCGGTAAAACCGAACTCACCAAGGCGTTGGCCGAATTCCTTTTTGATTCGCAGGATCATCTCATCCGCCTCGACATGAGCGAATTCATGGAGAAGCACTCGGTTGCCCGCCTGATCGGAGCCCCCCCGGGTTATGTCGGTTACGACGAAGGCGGCTATCTGACCGAGGCCGTGCGCCGCAACCCCTACAGCGTGAT